>JAEEUS010000108.1 GCA_016290615.1 Lachnospiraceae bacterium
TGATGAAATATTTCTATAAAATCCATATCCACCTGTTTCATGTCGAAATGCAGTAATCACATAGTAGGACAAGCCACAAATATATGCTCCCTTTTAAACATGCTTAATATCATTATAAAACTTTGACATGTAAATCGCATCTGATTATGTTTAAAAATCAGAAAAAGCGGACATTTCTGTCCGCCTTGTTATCATTTCCTTTTCTTTTTATCTTTATTATCCGTTTCTGTCTGGTCTATGTCGTTTTCCTTTTCACCATCTTCTGGCTTACCTTTCTTGAAACGGGCTTTGCTTGAGTACAAAATATTCCACTGGAGAGGTTTCTTCTTGTTCTTGTTGTAGAAAAGAAGCATTGCTTCCGCATATCCTAATGATCCCGCTCTTCTCTCCTTTGCCAGTTTACTCAGTTCCTTTATTGATACGACACCAAGCTTTTCCTTGAAGATCTCATCATCAAGCCTGTCACCGAATGCGTACAACAGCCTTACTACCCCGTTTAGGATATTTGAGGAAAATGATTTCTGTTCTCCCTCCCATGTCATGATTATGAGTTTTAGCACATGGTCAAGCATCTCATAGCCGTATTTTTCATATATGATCTCAAGAGTCCCTACTGCTGTGATGCTACCCGGTACTGCTGAACCTGAGATCTTTAGATTATATGATTCAACAAGGCCCTTTATCACAAGTTCCTGGTTGTTTCCGGCTTCACAGTTTGCGTTAAATATCTCTATGGGAAGAAGCGGTTTGACGTTCTTCATCTGGTTTGCGAATATATCCGCCTCCTCATAATACTCAAGATCATCATATATCATGCACCATACAGGTGTATCCCTGCTGCCTGATGCCATTGCCACTATCTCTGCTGTATGCTGGCCATTGAATACATAATATACCCCGCCTCTTCTGCTTACCTTTATCGGGTTTATCTGATTTAAGTCAAAGTTCTCTACCGCCTTTTTTACATGAAGCATCGACAGATTTCTCTGATAATCCTGATTGGATACCAGATCCTTTATAGGCACCAGTTCAAAATGAACATTTGGTACGAATTCATTGTATTTTTCCATTTAAATTCCCGTCCTTTCCACAAGAGTGTCCTGGATACTGTTTATCGTATGCTCTAAAAATGAAAGTTTATGCATAAGCTTTAGACTTGCCTTTGTTGATATCTTTGACAGATTTTCAGAGTTGTTGACTCTTTGTATCGAACTGATCCATGAATCTATCGTCATGCAAAGGCTGTTGACATCGGAATCGGGATCATACCTTGGCATCTGTCTTATGGCAGGTTTTTCTGCGATCTTTTCCTCTTTTCTCTCTTTTCTGCTTGAAGGTGCTCTCTGCTGCACATAGCTCCACTTGACCTCGTTTCTTATATATGAGATCGAGATCCTCTCTATCTTATCCTCGATAGCAGACCTTGCGACTGTCTTTATCTCATCGGGTCTCAGTCTTGCAAGCTCTACTATGTTATCATGGGATATCCTGAAGCGGCCAAGCAGTACACCTAATGCAAGTTCGCTGCTCTGATCAAATACAGTATCTATCGATTCTGCAAAATTGCCGTATTTGATCACAGTCCCGCTTGCCAGATAAAAACCCTTGGAAATGTCTGTAGCGATCGCAGATACGGGATCGCCTGCTTTATCATCCTTTCGTATGATCTTTTCATAATTGAACCTCTGGCATATCAGCTACTTTCTGTATTCGGCCGTCAGATCATTTCTCTTAAGTTCATTTTCACAGACGAACACACCGGCTTTTAGGACCTCGTCAAACTGCATGTATTCTATCCTTGGTTCAACACCGCTTTTTATACATGCTTCATAACGCTCTCTGTCATTAAGATGGTAACCTCTAAAAACACGTACGCATCTTTTACTTATATCTGTCATGACCTCAAACTCAAGCTGCTTTCTGTTATGTTCATCCAGAGGCTGTATCATTCTGTCGATCTGTTCATTTGTAATAATGTTGCTATCATTTGTTTCAATCACGTTTAGGCTCCCTTAGTTCTGTGCATACTGCATCATCAATACGAAACGTTATCATCTTTTTGTTTTCTGATATATATCCCGTGATCCTGTATGTCTTATCTGCCTGTATCCTGTCACTAAGCTTTAAGATCCTCTCCATCAGAAATTTTGAGTATATCTCGCAATCCCTGCTTGAGTATCTTATATGAATGGCATCCTTATTAAGATCACGACATACACATATGGCTATTGTCTGATCATTGGGATTTACGAGCAGATGTATGTGCTCAGGCTTTCCTATCAGCGTCAGTGTATTCTGATTCAAACGTATCCTCTTCTTTTTCATATCCAGTGTCATCATCGCTGTCATCTCTTTTTCCCCTCTGTTCTTCATCCTTACTGATCATGAATACCGCATAGTCATCAAATATCTCTACAAGCACTGAATCCTGATGCTCGCTTACAGGTGTTCCAAACTGGTTCATCCAGTGCTTCGGATAATAAGGCGTTCTTGTATTTTCACCTTGTGCATCTTTTTTCTTTAAATATGTCTCTGCACTGTTAAGATCAAAGACCAGAAGATGTTCTGTAGGTGTCCTTACAGCCTTTCCAAGTATCTTATATCTGAATGAGGGATCCCAACCCATGAGATCCATTACTTTTGCAAAAAAGACCCTGCATGTGATAGTTTTGGGTTTTCTCTTTCCGTTTGTCTGTTTACTCACCCAGCAGAACGAATCCTTCATCTCTTCACTGCACGGCTTTATCGCCAGTTTCTTTTCTGTCGGATTTACAAGTATCTGGACATACCATGCATCAGGCATCTTGTTTATGCATGCAGAGTTTACGGATACCTTTTCATTGTTGAATGTGATCGAAGGCTCAAACAGATGCGAGAAGAATTCTCCTCTGACCACCTGGTATCCCGTATAGTTGAAATCCTCCTGCATTATCTCCTTATCAGATGTCTGTCTGTTTTCTGTTATAAATATGTTTTCACTCATCATCTGCTCCTATGCTCTTTAGTATCCTCTTTATCTGATCTGCCGCTTCCTTTGGCGTTGTTACAGCATCAGTATCTGAAGTGTAGATAATCTTTTCTCCGTCAAAGCCCTCGCTTGCGCTCTTTATCTTATCCTCGGCTATAGCCTGTGAGACATAGTATTTCTCTCCGAATGACTCTGTCCACTTCTTTGGAAATGCCTTTATGGGTCTTGCCTTTCTTTTCTTTACCAACCCTGCCTGCTCATCAGTCTCAAACCCTTCCTCTTCATTTTCTGTCTGATCCAGTAATAAAACGGCATCTTTCGTATCAAACATAAGGATCGTTTCATCCTTGTTTGACAGGACTGATCCCATTATCTTGTATCTGGTATCATTCTTCCATCCAAACAGTCTGTAAAGGGTAGGTATGAATGCGCTTCCACTTATAGGTTTGGGATGATATTCTCCATCGCTTAATCTGCACCAGTCAAAGACATTTCTTGATCCCGGGTCAGCCTTTTTTACTGCGATCATCCTTTTTAGGGGATTTACGAGTATCTCGATCTTTCCGTTATGTGCCATCTTTGTTACAGCTGCCTTGTTAAACAGGATCCTTGACATTGATATGGTCATGCTTATCTGGCTTATGTTTGACAGAAACTGCCCCCTTACAAGTTCATAGCCGCTTAAGTCTATGCTTCCTTTTTCCACTTTTACCTCAACCGGTTTTGAGGGGATCTTGCTTACTCCATCCATTACGCTGTCACTTGCAAAATAGTAATCATCGACAGAAAAACCTGCCCATTTTGGATGGATCACAACATAACCCTTTAAAGCTCCTGAGCTGACCACGTTCATCTGGGGGAAATATCCCTTGTTGCCATACTTGGCATTCCTTATGAGCTTCTGTACCGCAAAGAAATCCTCTCTGCTTATGATGGCTTCATGATGGTCCTTCTGCCTGTACTGGTTTCTCTCATGATTGTTCTTTTTGGATTTATGGTTAAGATAATTTGGTGTGAAGGTCTTTCTTGCCAGTACATCTCCGCAGTATCTCTCGTTTGAAAGTATGTTGAGTACTGTCCCAGACGACCAGAACTCGTTTCCTTTCTTTGTCAGTCTTGACAGTTCTGTAAGTGCATCTGCTATCTGCTGCGTGCTGTAGCCGTAAAGATACGAAAAGAATATGAGTCTTACAGTCTTTGCCTCATCCTCGTTTACTATGAGATTACCGTCATCGTCATGATCGTATCCCAAAAGTGTCGGTGTCAGAAAGATTCCTCTCTTAAAGCGCATCTCTATGGATGAGTTCATTATCTCTGACTTGGTATGGCTCTCTTCCTGGGCAAGAGTCGCTATGAATGACAGTGACATCTCTGAGTTCTCATCAAGGGTAAAGATGTTTTCTGTCTCAAAGAATATCCCTATAGGCGGATCAGCTGCCTTTAGCTGTCTCACATAGCCTATGCAGTCTATTATGTTTCTTGCAAACCTTGATACGCTCTTTGTCACTATCAGATCTATCTTGCCGTCATTACAGTCGTTTATCATCCTTATAAAACTGTCCCTGTGCTGCAGGCTTGTTCCCGAGATACCTTCATCAGCATATATATCAACAAGCTGCCAGTTATCTCTTCTGTTTACAAGATCCTCATAATGATTCTTCTGCAGTTCATAGGATGATGTCTGTCTGGGATCTCCGGTGCTGACCCTGGCATAAACAGCTACACGAAGCTGTGTGCTGTCGTCAAATATGCTTGTTTCTTCGTTTGCTGGTATCAGTTTTATGAGCTCCGGGGAGTCGCCTTTATAGCGGTCCCTGATCCTGGATTT
>JAEEUS010000109.1 GCA_016290615.1 Lachnospiraceae bacterium
CGGAGATCCTTATAGGTGCAACGGTCGGATCTATAGGAACAACACTGCCGGAAGTCATGGTTTCTGCCGGAAGTGCAGTTAAAGGGATCGGATCCATGGCATACGGAAATGCACTTGGTTCCATCATCTGTAACACGGCTCTTATCGCAGCGATCACAATAGCTGTAAAACCGTCGGATGTTGACAGAAAGAGCATGAAGACACCGGTCATCTTTTTTACACTCGCAGCACTGATATATGTATTCATATCATATTTTACAGGCTCGTTTTCAAGGATTTCAGGTATACTGCTTCTTATACTGTTTTTTGTTTATATGATAATAGCAGTAAAGCAGGCACTTAATATCACAAAGACTCCAAAAACAGAGGCTTCAGATAACGAAGGATCAGATGATAATAATGATGAAGGATCAAAAAAGGAAGCTTCGGTCATCAAATTTGTAGTTTTGCTGGTCGTTGGCGCTGCACTAATCGCAGTGGGAGCAGATCTTCTGGTAGATAACGGAACCATAATAGCAGAGCGTCTCGGTGTTCCGAGTACTGTAATCGCTCTTACATTCGTAGCTCTGGGAACATCGCTACCGGAACTTGTAACAGCTGTTACATCGCTTATCAAAGGTTCAGGAGCACTTTCTCTTGGAAACATCATCGGTGCGAACATGTTTAACCTTGTGCTCGTAAGCGGACTTTCAATCTCGCTTGCTCCGTTTGATGTACCGTGTGATAAGCTCATAGGCGGGATCAATTCCTCGCTTGTTATAGATATACCCGTCATGATACTGGTATCATGCATTCTCATAATTCCGGCACTTATAAGAGGCAAGATGGCTCGTATACAGGGAATACTGATGCTTGCGATATATGCAGCATTCTGTATATTCCAGTTTGTGATTTAAATAGTTATTATGCAGATAATAAAGAATACAACGGACTTTTTTCTGGATGGCTCATACTGTGTTGCAATAGGCAAATTTGACGGCATACACAAGGGCCATCAGTATCTGTTAAAGTGCATAGAGGAATACAGAAAAGACGGCTATAAGATAGCGGTCTTTACATTTGATCCGTCTCCGGCTGCGTTTTTCTCAAAAGAAGAGTATAAAGGTCTTACAACGATCGATGAAAAACGAAGGATATTTGAGAAGCTTAAAGTTGATGTTCTTGTTGAGTATCCTTTAAATGATCAGACTGCATCCATTAGCCCTGAGGAGTTTATAGAGGATATCCTGATAAAGAGGATGCACGTGAAATGCGTTGTATGCGGTAGTGATTTTTCGTTTGGAGACAAGGCCAAGGGAAATGCCGAACTTTTAAGAGCCTACGGTATCAGGAGAGGATTTGAAGTAAAGGTATGCGAGAAGGTAAAATACGACGGAGTTGAGATCAGTTCTTCACTCATACGACAGGAAGTTGAAGCCGGCCAGATGGAGGATGTGACAAAACACATCGGAGCCTACTACTGCTTTACGGGAACTGTTGTCACAGGAAGACAGATCGGACGAAAACTAGGAATGCCTACCGTAAATATCATTCCCAGTGACGATAAACTCCTTCCGCCTTTCGGGGTGTATGAGGCTGTAGTCTCATATGCTGGAGAGCATTACAAGGGTATAACAAATGTAGGTGTCAAGCCGACTGTTACGGATGAACATAAACCTGTCGTGGAAACATATATATTTGATTTTGATGAAGATATATACGGCAGGGAGATAGTCGTCAACCTTGTTAGCATGGTAAGGCCAGAAAAGAAGTTTGATTCTGTTGATGAACTTAAAGCACAGATTAAAGCTGATATAAGTTTTGTTAAAAACAAATATCTTTGAGATTAATAAAGGATACTCAGACAGCGATGTATAGATACGTCGCTGTTTTTTCTGTATTTGTGTTAAAATATCTGTGATAAGGATTAAACAGGAGATTGGGAAATGGCTACTACGGATCATGAAAATGAAATGAGAGAATGGACAAGGCTTTTAGCTGATAATGCAGGTGAAGATGAGGTTTTTGTTACAGAATTTTTAAAAATGCTGGATGCTTCTCCTAGGATAAAGGAAGAATACCTCTATTACATGAATAACGGCAAGTTTTTAGGAGAATACAGCGTATGCGGCATGACTGTTGTAGATATAATGATCTGGCAGATGGATCATTTCAAATCGGATCTGGACAGAGGTTTATATGACATGCAGTCAAATCCCGATAAGATGCTTCTTAGGGCATTTCATACGATGTTAAAGATGGAAAAGGAGCCTTTAGGATTTCTTGAAAAGTACGGCTCTGATACGGGAACCGATTATCCCGGCAAGTTTTGACCGTATATACAATATATGCTATAATATTTCAGTTTGAGCATATAATGATTCAGAGGTAATTTTTCATGATAAGCGCTTTGGGAAAAGCCTTTGCAGCATTGCTTGTAGGCTGTTATAAGATCATACCGGATTACGGCTGGTCTATCATATTTTTCACACTGCTGAGCAAGGTCATTCTGATACCTATCTCAGTAATGGTACAGTACAACTCAATAAAGATGGTAAAGATGTATCCGCAGATGAACAGGATAAAGGCCAAGTTCTACGGCAATTCCGATATGATCTCTGAGGAGAACTACAATCTTTATAAGAAAGAAAACTATCATCCGATGCTTGATCTGGTACCTGTCATCGTGCAGCTTATAGTGCTGATGGGTGTCGTGGAGGGATTAAAGAGGTTCAATGTTTCAGATACCATGTTTTGCGGTTTTGACTTAAGCCTCATACCAGCAAAAGTCATGGGCAGATATATCCTCGTTCCGCTTATAGCTGCATTTTCTGCATGGTTCATGTGCTATATACAGAATGTGGCAAATGTCCTTCAGTCCGAACAGGGAAAAGTAAACAAATATACGACAATGGGAATCTCGGTTGGACTCTCTCTTTATCTGGGATTTTTCGTTCCCGCAGGTGTTGCGCTCTACTGGACGATAGGAAATATCCTTGCGGTCGTTCAGCTGTTTATACTTAATGCATGCATAAGCCCTAAGAAATATATTGATTATGAGGCTTTAAAGGCAAGCAGAGAAGAACTTGACAAGGTGGAACAGTATCACAAGACAGCAAAGAAAGAGATCAGCAAGGAAAACCAGGCAAGAGAAAAACAGGATTACAAGCGCTTCTTTAAATTCGGATACAAGCAGATAGTATTCTATTCTGAAAAGAACGGATTTTATAAATACTTTAAGAATGTGATAGAGTTTATCCTTGATAAGACGGATATAGTGATCCATTATATCAGCGGTGATCCGAACGATGAAGTATTCAAGATGAGCTCTGACAGATTTCAGACTTACTATATCGGCGAGAACAAGTTCATTGTTCTGATGATGAAGCTTGAAGCGGATATAATGGTAATGACGACTCCGGACCTTCAGACCTACCATATCAAGAAATCACTTGTCCAGGACAATATAGAATACATCTACATGGATCATGCCATGGGAGATGTCAACCTAAGCTACAGGAAGCATGCACTGGATAACTTTAATACGATCTTTATTCCAAACGAGATTACTGAGCGAGAGATAAGGGCACAGGAGAAACTCTATAACCTGCCTGAAAAGAATCTTGTCCGTACGGGATACGGTCTTATAGATGACATGATCTCGCAGTATAAGCCATCTGACAGAGAAGGAAGGAGTATAAAAGAGATCCTTATTGCTCCGTCATGGCAGCAGGATAACCTTATAGATCTTTGTATCGATGAGATACTCGATCAGATTCTGGGCAAAGGATATCACGTTATCCTTCGTCCACATCCTCAGTATGTAAGACACTTTGAAGACAAGCTCTTAGCTATAAAAGAAAAATACAAGGATCATGAAGACTTTGAGCTTCAGATGGATTTCTCTTCAAACAAGACTGTATTCGATGCGGATGTGCTCTTGACAGACTGGTCGGGAATAGCATTTGAGTATTCGTTTACGACTTTAAGACCTACGCTTTACATCAATACACCTATGAAGATCATGAATCCGGATTATAAAGAGATCGAAATAGAGCCGTTTGATGTGGCTGTAAGAGATGAGATAGGTATATCTGTTGATACGGATAAGTTAAATACTCTTGCCGATGCAGTACACAGACTTCTTAATGATGAGGTATTCTCTGAGGAGTCAATAGCCAAGATCAGAGAAAAATACCTGTTCAACATTGGAAAGAGCGGAGAAGTAGGAGCACGTTATATCATAGGCAAACTCATAGAGTATTCTAAGAGATGATAAAAAGGAGTATTCAGTAAATGGAAGCGATCAAACGTAACATTTTGTTAAACCCCGGTCCGTCAACGACGACTGATACCGTAAAGTATGCTCAGGTCGTACCGGATATATGTCCGAGAGAGCAGGAATTTGCGGGCCTGATGAAGGGACTAAGAGAAGATCTTTTAAAGACAGTCCATGCAAAGACTGATGACTATACATCAGTTCTGTTTTGCGGTTCAGGAACGATAAATATCGATATCTGCATAAACTCACTTGTTCCTGAAGGCGGAAAGGTGATGGTAGTTAATAACGGTGCATACAGTACCAGAGCGGTTGAGATATGCGAATACTACGGATTGCCCCATATAGATCTTAAGTTTGATGTGGATAAGCTCCCTGATCTTGACAAGGTCGAGCAGACACTGAAGGATAATCCCGATATAAAGCTTGTTCATACCACTCACAATGAGACCGGAACTGGCATATTGAATCCCATCAGAGAGATAGGTGCACT
>JAEEUS010000110.1 GCA_016290615.1 Lachnospiraceae bacterium
CCTGCAATCGATTCTCGAAAAACACGGCATCCCGTATCCTGCAGAACCATAAAAACAACCTGAGGGCCTGGCATCAGCCAGACCCTCAAATCGTACCCTCATGAAAGCCCCTCAAACCAGACCCTCATGCCAAACCCTCAACAAGTTGGCATTTAGAAGGGCCAGCCCCTCACGACTGACCCTCAAAAACTTTGGCAAACCCTCAAGAACTTTGGTTACCCTTTTTTTTAATACATTTATCAAGGTACTCGCTCATTGAATCGCACAGCGGCGTAATCTGATCGTGATTCAGAAGAAATACTTTACCCTTTTCGTTTACAATAACCATCTGCGCATCTATATTTAAATCTTCAAGGACAAAACAACCCTTAGGGAATTTGTCATTAACCGCTTTTTCCTTCTCTGTTGCGGTTACCGTGTTCAAGTACCCCTTAATATTTAAACCAGTCCATTCAGTCGAGCCAAAGTCTATACAGCCGAACTCTTTCACATACTCCAGATACTCATCCGGGAAGATAAGGCCTAGCGAAGCTTGAGCCTGCTTTATCTGTTCAAAAGTGCAGCCTTTAGCTCTACCCAATCCTTTTATCTTTTTTATCTTTTCTATAATATCAGCCATTGTCTGCACCTCCGTTATTATATTCTGATCTGTTTTTCCAATAGTCTTGACGTTCTTTATCCCATGTATTGCCTTCTCCATGTGTTTCCGATGCTCCCGGCTTATCATGAAGAATCTTGTCATTACCACCGCATCGGTGTTCCTCAAATGTTAGCTCAGCCAGAGGCGAATCAGCATGTTGGCCTATATGATGCAGTTGTATCGGATTTCCACTAGAATCCAGCGGAGCCTTGCCTTTTGCAATACGCTCCCGGTTGGTCTCATATATCGGATTACCGTTTTCATCATATTTTCCAGTTTCCCATTTCTTATCCCAATCTATATCCTGTCGGATAAGACATTTTTTACCGCCAATTTCAGCTTCCACGAGACCGGCCTTTTTGTAAATCTCATACTCTGCCATTGAACCTATTGCATCGATTATTTCGTCAGACCATCCAGTTTCCTCTTTAATTTTCGCTTTCTCCTCGTCTTTTAAGCCTTCCTTTACTTCATCTGTTTCCTCTTTAATTTTCGTTTTCTCCTCGTCTTTTAAACCCTCCTTTCCTTCATCCGTTTCCTCTGTATTCTCTGTCCCCTCACCATCTCCATCAGTTTTTTTCTGAAGATTTTCGAGGTTATCATGCATCTTCTCCATTAATTGTTCTGGAGTCATTCCCTGAATATCTTTCAGTTTATCGATTACTGTCGCTCCGGATTCTTTAACATTTTCAATTTCTTTTTTGGCAAGTTCCCCTATATCTTCAGGAGAAAGATTTTTAACTTTATCAGCATCCTGCTTAATTCTTTCAACAGTTGCTTTTCCGCTCTCTTTTGCCACCGAAATTATAGTTTCAACAAAAGCCAAACTCACCGCCCCCTTTCCAAAAAGAGTTTGATTTCACTGCTAAATTCATCATTCTTCAGTAATAAGAAATCTTGAGAAATCGCAGTCACATTATAGCCTTCGGAATACTCACCAGAAACAAGAGCTGCAACTGTTTCGATTGCCTTTTTTTCCGGTTTCTTAGCATATAATTGTTCCAACATTTGGGAAAGTGCAGTCAAATTAGTAGTATTCGGAAGTTTCAGCACCGCCAATAATCTCGTGGACAATTCCTCATCCGGAAGATTTGTGGTACTAAAGACTCCCGTTATCATAAGTGACACTATCGCTTCATATAAGCAACGTTTCACGCACAAAGCCTTGTCAACATTGGGGATCATAGTAACGGCTCTAGATTTCAGCAATCGATCAAACATATCCCGAGTATCCGACAACCCTTGCTGAATGCACTGCTCCTGCGGATGATACATTAGAGAAACAAGGATTTTAACTGCCCATGCATCCACATATTCAGGTAAACTACCCTTGATAATACTGCAGGTAATGTCTTCTAATTTTTCTTTCAAATTTGCAGTATATAGTTTTATATCTGTTACATTCTTTGAGGCAACTTCTGAAATCTTTACATTTACAGGCTCTACCATTCCATCTTTATGGCATAAAGCACTGCCCACACCGTTAATGCCAATAGAGAGAACATCGTCAGGTGAAAGGCCTATTGTATTAGCGATGATTTCCTGATCGTCTTTTGCAGCAATTCTGTGGACAATTTTAACGGACGAATTTTTAATCACATCTGGAGCTAGTTTGCTTGGAATCTGTTCTGCCACTATTACGCCTTGACCGTATGATCGCATTTCTGCAAGCAAATTCGTAAAGTGTTCAACGGATTTCCCTTTAGGATTTCCGAGATCCTCCCCATGTTCTGAAGATACATTTTTAAGAAGTCTGTGTGCTTCCTCAACAACAAGAATATGTTTTAATCCATCGGAAACAGATACATCCTTTTCAGTCTGGCGATATTCATTTATGTAAATAATCAGCAGTCCGAGTGCAAACGCTTTATCCGAATCATCTGCCAACCCCTCAAGCTCAATGACCGCCTTGCTTTTCAGCAGCTGTTCAAAATCTACGACATCGTTCGTATTGAACATAAATCCTTTGGAGCCTATACACAGACTGTCAATTCTGGATTCTATTGCACTTTTTATATTCCCCTTTACGTCACCTTCGTATGTCAGTTCATTATCTATATACGACGCCAACTCAGACTTAAGATCCTGCATTGTCGGAAACAGATATTTGTGTGACGAAATCTTATATCTGCTTTTTATTTCGTCCTCGCTGAATAGATCTTCATTATTCTTGGCCATGGAATTAATAAGTAATGGATGGAATCCAAGCGTCAAATTCCAACCCTTTTTTATGTATATACGATTGATGCACTTTTCGAAAATATACGGCATAGGACCGTAAAAGGCAAACGAAGCGCTGAAAAGATCCTTCAACAGATCAATATGCCGTTGTGGGCTAACCCCTGGCATTATATAAAACGGATTCAGCCTAATACAATTAATCTCAGGTCGTCCGAATGTATAAACGGACACGGAATCCTCAAGATTGCGGTATTCTTTCTTTGCCGGCTCTATTACAAGATACGGTACCTCTTTGAAGGATTCTATGATTTTCTTGACTGTGTTTGTTTTTCCATACCCAGTCATTCCGCAGACAAACACATGCTTGTTGATATCCTTCTTGCTCAAGCCAAACGGTACATTTGTAAGTTCTCTGCTATATTCTGAAACATTTCCTATCGGCATATCGCCTTCTGACATAATACTGTTAAGAGAAAACGATTTTGCGTTATTGATTGTAAAGCCGACAGTGTTGTCAGTGGGAATCGTACACAACCCACACAATTCCTCCGATGTCACAAGACTACAAAGTGGATTCGCATCATTGTTTATAAAGATGCCCTTTGGGATAATAAGATGCTCAGGTTTATGATCTTTACTTCCCTTATCCTCATATGAGAATACGACCGGAGGAAGGACATCTGGTCGTCCAGAAGCTATCTCACTATATAGACTACCCTGGATTATATCAGCCGCGAGCTTATCATCAGAAGAGAAGGACACAACTGTTTCCCACATTCCTCTGCTTCTTCCGGTTTTAAGTCTCTCCACTAATGCTTCTGCCATTTTCATTAATTCAATGGCAAAACCGTTCTGAATCTCACCTGATATGGACTGATTATTACTGATAGTTTCACTTACAGCATCACTGTATCCCTTCGTTGTGCTGTGCGATTTTCCGGTACTCTTCCCCCTATTAAAAGATACTTGTTTGCCAGCGATAAGCCCTATGAGCCCACCTCCTATAGCACCAACCGCTGTTCCTATACCGGGTACGACAGAACCAACAATTGCACCAGCCGCAGCCCCACTTGCAGCCCCTGCTAATCCTCCGTTTATGTTTACTCCTTTGTGTTCGTTTTCCTGCGTACCGTCTACATCACTGGAAAAATCAGAATGAGTATTACCTTGCGAAATTCCATATTGATAACCCACAGTTCTCTTTGAAATCGCAAAGCAGGCATCCTGAATGGCTATTGCCTCATCTATCTTGTCCTGAATTATGTACTCATCAATTGGACGACAGAAAACCATTATGGTGTATTCCTGCCCATTCAGGCTTCTCATAAGTGAAGATATGTCTTTGTATTGAAATTCTCCATCAATTTTAAGCGATGGTATTCCTGATATAGTTCCCAGATATCTGCTCTTATAAGTTTCCATCTGCTTTTTCTCTGCAGATGTTTCATTATCCTTTTTACTTTCGAATCCACCGTCGTACTTCACAATTTTAATTCCAGGAAGCAGTCCTTCTATAACAAGTTTTATTGCCTCGTTATCAGAAGTTGGAGCAATGCCAAGAAGTAATGACGTCACTCCATTGACACTTACTATTCCGTAGCACACAGTCTGCTTAATTGCATATGCCGTAACAAAAAGTTTTTCCATGCGTTCAGAAAAATACTCAAGTTTATCTTCTATGTTATGAACCGTGCACTCACATAACTTATAGAAAGTAAAACTATTCAGCAGCTTTATAGAGTCCTTCTGCATAATCTTTGGGATATCATCTATCGAAGAAATATAAGAAGGATAAAATTCGCTTATAAATCTGCCCGTATTCTCTGCTAAGGCAAAAGTATCCTGTTTGAATTGTTTTTCAATTACTTCCGCTTGCTTTTTATCCATTAGCTATAC
>JAEEUS010000111.1 GCA_016290615.1 Lachnospiraceae bacterium
CTCTGGATGATGTAACCCTTCAGGGTGAGATAGAGGGCATCAGTTTTGATAAGTCAGATGGACAGATGCTCATTAGTTACAACAGAGGTTCTCAGATAGTCCTTGGAATGGTAAAGGGGTTCTATGAGGGCTACACTGAAGAGATTCATGAAGTCTTTCTCTATAACATAGAAGGATTTCAACATGAGTATTCTTTTGAGGAAATTGATGAATCGGTTGATGACACTGGCTGGAATCTGATTCTTGTAAATAAGGATAATCCTGTTCCTGATGATTACACTGTAAACTTAACGGACCTGTCAAATGGTAAGCAGGTTGATACAAGGATATATCCTGCACTTCAGAAAATGTTTGATGATGCGAGAAGTAGTGGAATTGATCTCTTCGTTCGCGAAGGCTACAGAACCAGAGAAGAGCAGCAAAATATCATGGACGAAAGGATTCAGGAATATCAGGATCAGGGATGCACATATGAGGAGGCTGAAGAAAAAGCCAGGGAATATGTTGCTGTTCCGGGAACTAGTGAACATGAGCTCGGTATCAGTGTTGATATAAATGCAGATAGCAATGTGAGTTCAGATGAAGAGGTTTATTCATGGTTATATGATAATGCTTACAAATATGGCTTTGTAAAAAGATATCCTGAAGATAAAACAGATATAACAGGAATCAATAATGAGCCTTGGCATTATCGGTTTGTAGGTCAGAAGGCGGCATTGGAAATGCAGGAAAAGGATATGTGCCTTGAAGAATATCTGGAGTATCTGTCAGAAAACTAAAGCATATGTTCATAGAGAAGGTGTTTCAACCTTGACCTATACATATATGTAAGGTAGACTTGTAAATGTAACTGTTTTTATTTTCAAGAACGATAGTGTCAAATGATCTATGAAAACTTAGGTTTTCGTAATCGATACATTTCCAAGGGAATAATTAAGGGGAAAGCACCTTTTTGGTGCTTCCCCCTGAGCAATAGGATAGCCCGTGAACCTTATGTCAAGGGACTTTCGCGGCATATCCTCGCAGTTGGCTCGCGCCAACTGCTCCGGTATTCCACGGTTCCCTTGACAACGGTTCCGCGCCGGAGTGATTAATTACATTTTTGAGTTTGGATGTTTTGAATAGTTTGCTGGCCAAGGAAGATTAGAAGTTGCCATTTACCTGGCATGTTCTCTGCTCCTTTTAGTAGCTCCACTTCATTTAGCACATTGTAACCTTTCTCTTTATGAGGTCTGAGAAAGTTGTAGTAGGCTACCCAAAGAGCTAAGTCGTAGTTGGCACCATCGATGTTATCGAAACCGTTAGTAGGCCGGTATGATGCTTTGTAGGTACGGTTAAGTCGTTCAATCATCTGCTTATAAGGTCTGAATTCTTTGGAGACTTCGTCATCGTTTGTAAGACCAATGACTTGAGTGATATTGAACTTGAATTTATCGCCGTATTCTCTGAAAAATTGTTGAGCGGCCAGAGGATAAGCGCTGTAACCATCTGCAATAAAGCGAAACTTTTCAGGAAGTTCTTTAAGGTGTTTGAAAGCCATTCTCATTGCAAGGATACAAGGACCTACACCCCGGTTGTCAGAAATCTGATATCCGATTATGGAACGTTTGGCAGCGTCCATAATGAACCAGATATAACCTTTGATGCCACGTATTTTGATATATGTTTCATCGGCGGTGAATACATTTTTTGTATTGTAGTCATAGTTGTCTACAAAAGGTTTTACGCAGATAGCTGCGGTCTTGCAGTAGTTAGCAATCTGTTGATGAGATATAGATATACCATGGATGTCTTTAAGAGCCCGGGCAGTCTTCCGGAGTGATAATCCAAGATTGACCTTGTATGTAAGACAAAGCCCCATGACATTTTTATCAAACTTCGAGAACTTAAGTGATGAAGCACCTTTGGGAAGAGAGTTCAGATCCATCTTAAAGAAATCTATAGTGAATTCACGATAGATGTAGTGGAGTTTGTATTGGTATTTATTAACTTTAAGATCTTGTTTATCAACCTTCTTAAGATTTTTGATATAGTAAGGGCATTTTGGATTTATACATTTGTGAATGATGAAGTGTTTTCTATCCTTCTTCCTTTCTAGGGAATGATTACAATGAGGGCACTTCAAGGTGATGGTTTTACTGAACCGATTTTCATCGGGGGAAAACAGGTTTTGACAAACTTTACAAAGAAGCTGGCCTTTCTTTCCGTTGTTCCGGTAGAGGAAAATAGAAGGAGCATTACAAAGCGGACAACTGCAGTTTTCCGGAATGTTAGATTCGGAACGATAACGGACAGGCTTGATAGTCTTATGATAACGCAATTCATAGTACTTGATTAGATCTTGCCACTGCCAATCCTGTTTCCGATAAATGATTTTAGGAAGCTCATCAGTCTTTAATTTTTGGTATTTAGGCGAATGAGAATCATCGAAAGCCCATTGCTTAAGTGGGATATATTTGCAGATAAATTGAATTAACCAGCGATTTTGTTGATAAAGATATTGGATTATTTGAAGTAAATAAAGTATAATGTTCACGAGCATTGTCTCCTTGAGGGTAATGGATTTTTCGTCGAACTCATTATACTTCTTTTAGGGGGTCAATGCTCTTTTTATGAAGTGTACCCCTTGTCAAGGACAATTTTGATTTTTAGGGGGTGTCAACTGACACCCCGTATGTTATACTGCTACTACTTTACCGATATGCAGGATAGAGCAACGCTGGGGAGCGACTCGAGCGGCATACCGGATTCAGAAGGAGCAGTGTCTAAGGCATTGCTCTTTTTAATGCTCCTTCTGAAACCCAAAGCGTTAAACCCCGGGGTCTGGGGCAGAGCCCCAGTATTACTTTTTATTTTTCGATTTGTATACTGGAAGCGGATATATACCTGTCTGTAAATATTCATAATACTCTTTGGGAGACAATTTGATCAGTTCCCACTGATAGCGGTCATTGTTGTAATAATCCATCCAGTCATCGACTTTTACAAGGACATCTTCGAATGTCTTGCACCATTCAATTTCGGCACGAAGTTCATCTTTCATATGTCCATAGAAACTCTCTTGCGGTGCATTATCCCAGCAATTGCCTCGACGCGACATAGATTGAACGAACTCATTTTCCTTTAGCTTTTGAATGAATGCATAACTGGTATAGTGACATCCTTGATCAGAGTGGACGATTGTTTCGTTATCCAATGTGCTTCCATGTTCCTGAATAAGCAGATCAACTGTTTCAAGAACAAAATCAACTTTAAAACTTAAGCTTACGCGGTATGCAAGTATTTCATGAGTAAATGCATCAAGTATTGTAGAAAGATAACATTTACCGTTTTCAAAGAATAGATATGTAATGTCTGTCAGTAAAATCTTTCGTGGTTCACGCCGGAACTCTCTGTTAACTACATTCGGAGCTACATTGTTTGTTGCTATAGCCTTGGCCATTCTCCGATATGGATTTGCTTTTCGGATAGGACATCGCAAATCATATTTTTTCATCAATCGCCGGATTTTTTTGACATTCATTATGACGCCCACATGCAGGAGTCGCATATGAATGCTACGGGCCCCTTTGGCATAACCTCTGAAACGGTATGCTTCAAGTATCAGTATAAAATCAGCCTGATCTTGTTCCTCGCGTTCCTGTCTTGCCGGAGCTGCATCACGCCAGGCATAAAAGCCTGAGCGAGAAACTCCTGCGATTTGACACATATAAGAAATACTTAACAGGTTATCATCATGCTGTATAGCATTGTATATAAGAGCGAACTTTACTTCGGCTGGTGCTTGGATTCCCATTGTTTCCTCGCCTCCATATCTGCCATTTGCAGTTTTTTTAAAAACTCGACTTCCTGGCGAGTGTAAGCAAGTTCGTGCTCTAACTGTTTTACTCGATTTTCTACAGTTATATCTCCATCATTCGGAGGATGACGATAGTTGTGTTGCCGGTTATCAGAAAATCCTTCTTCGCGTTTAGCGTATTTATTGAGTGTATAACAGAAACCATCAATTCGTTTTTGTCCGAGAACATCCGGATCTATTCCACATTCAATAAAAATGCTACGTGCAGACGTTCCAGCTTTATGCTTTTGATAAAAGTATTTCTTAAATTCCTCTGTAAAACGAATGGTACTTGGAGAAATGCTTTTAACATAAGGGCTAATTTGTAGGCGTTCTATCTGTTCCTTAGTGAACGGGTTGGTATGTGTCTTACCCATGTGTGCCTGATCCTTTCTATTGTCTTGATGACCAGGTACATCATAACACAAAACATTCCAGAATAGTGTCCACCATATGGGGTTTCAGCTCTAAAATGCTGTCCAAAGGATAGGGTACCCCTAAAATACAGGTGTCCAATCTACTGGGTACAGTTTAAAAGAAACACTTCCCTAAAAATGAAATGGTGGATGATTTGGATTGAGTTTGGGTTTTGAATAGGTTATATGGTGGCTTTATTGGATATGTGATTTGGCTGCGATTTATCTTAATATGTGATTTGGTGGCAGTTTTAGAATATGTTATATGGTTGCGTGCGGATTACAAGTCTTTTTGGCTTCCACCCGCACGCTCTTTTTGTGGAATCGCTATTTAAGGGTGTACGGCGTGCGGGTATTAGGACTTTTTGGTTTCAACCCGCACGCGTATCCGTGGAATTAAGGTTTTTTCTGGATTAAGTGTGCGGTTA
>JAEEUS010000039.1 GCA_016290615.1 Lachnospiraceae bacterium
ACTCCTTTGCATCTAAATATATCTAAATTATATATGTTTTGTCAGATAATTTCAATAAAGAAACTGCCATTTTGCAAAAGAAATATGTATATTTTTAATATATTTTCGCCACAGGGTATTGTTTTTATCGAATG
Source organism: Lachnospiraceae bacterium (assembly GCA_016290615.1). Lineage (GTDB taxonomy): Bacteria > Bacillota > Clostridia > Lachnospirales > Lachnospiraceae > Colinaster. The sequence continues at coordinate 135 of JAEEUS010000039.1, forward strand.
GTCTGTGCTACAATCATAAAGCTGTAAAAAATGCGCATAGTCTTTGATAAACACGGGTCCTGAAGCTTTCAGGTGTGTTTAGGATCGGCTCGGATCAGAAGGCTGTGCAAAGATTAACCAAAACGGAGGAATTAAAAATGAGCGTTATTTCAATGAGACAGTTACTCGAAGCAGGTGTTCACTTCGGTCATCACCCTCGCAGATGGAACCCCAAGATGGCTCCCTACATCTTTACAGAGCGTAACGGTGTACACATCATCGATCTTCAGAAGACAGTAGGTCTTGTAGACGATGCATACAAGGCAGTATTTGATATTGCTGATCAAGGAGGCACAATCCTTTTCGTAGGTACAAAGAAGCAGGCTCAGGATGCAGTTAAGTCTGAGGCAGAGCGTTGCGGTATGTACTATGTAAATGAGAGATGGCTTGGCGGTATGCTCACAAACTTCAAGACAATCGAGTCACGTATCGCAAGACTCAAGAAGATCGAGCAGATGAGCGAAGACGGAACATTCGATGTACTTCCCAAGAAGGAAGTTATCCAGATAAAGAAAGAGTGGGAGAAGCTTGAGAAGAACCTTGGCGGTATCAAGGACATGACAAGAGTTCCCGATGCTATCTTTGTTGTAGATCCCAAGAAGGAAGCAATCTGCGTTAAGGAAGCAAAAGCACTCGGTATCACACTCATCGGTATCGCAGATACAAACTGTGATCCTGAAGAACTTGACTACATCATCCCCGGTAACGATGATGCTATCAGAGCCGTAAAGCTTATCGTAGCTAAGATGGCTGATGCTGTAATCGAAGCAAACCAGGGTGAGTCTGTTTACACAGAGGAAGAAGCAGCAGCTGATGCAGCTGAAGCAACAGATATCGAAGAAGTAGCAGACGCAGAATAATTCGTTAAACAGGAGGATATTACAATGGCAATAACAGCAGCAATGGTTAAAGAACTGCGTGAAATGTCAGGCGCAGGCATGATGGATTGTAAGAAGGCACTCTCAGAGTGCGATGGAAATATGGATGAGGCTCTTGAGTTCCTTAAAAAGAGCGGTGCAGCCAAAGCAGTAAAGAAAGCAAGCCGTATTGCAGCAGAAGGTATCTGCCGTACAGCTGTTGCTGATGGCAAGGCAGCTGTAGTTGAAGTTAACTCAGAGACAGACTTCGTTGCAAAGAACGAGACTTTCCAGGCATTTGTTGAGACAGTAGCTAAGCAGGCTCTTGACAGTGCTTCAGCAGATGTTGATGATGCATTCATGGCTGAGACATGGAAGGATGATGCTTCAAAGACAGTAAACGATGCTCTTGTTGAGAAGATCGCAACTATCGGTGAGAAGTTAAGCATCAGAAGATTCAAGAAGATAGAAGCTCCTATAGTTATAGATTACATTCACGGCGGCGGAAGAATCGGTGTTATCCTTGGTGCAGAAGGTTCTAAGAGCGATGCAGTTGTTGAGGCTTTAAAGAACATTGCAATGCAGGTAGCTGCTATGAATCCCCAGTATGTAAGCAGAGATGATATCTCAGCAGATGAGATGGCTAAGCTTAAGGAGATCACAATAGACAGCGCTCTTAATGATCCTGCTTCACTTCCCAAGCCTATCCTTAATGATATATTTGATAAGGCGATTACTGACAATAAGTTTGATGAAAAAGACTTGGCTATGTATGAAGAAAAGAAGAATGATAAGTATCTTTTCAACTTCCTTTCTGAAGATGCTAAAAGTGTATTGGCTGGTATTGCCATGGAAGGTAAGGACAGCTATGTCGATAATAAGATCTTCAGCGGTCTTGTAGACGGACGTATCTCTAAGCAGGTTAAGGAGATCAGCCTTCTTGATCAGGTTTATGTTAAGGCTGAAGACGGCAAGCAGACAGTTGCAGCTTACCTTAAGAGCGTTGCAGCAGATCTTAAGATCACAGGCTTTGTTCGTTTCGAGACAGGTGAAGGTCTTGAAAAGAAGAACGAGGACTTCGCAGCAGAGGTTGCAGCTCAGCTCGGCTAATTAAACAGATATTAAATTGACCAAAAGCCGGATATCAATAAAAGATATCCGGCTTTATTTGTTTATAATTGAAAATTTGGAGAAGATAAAAAATAATGACAGATAATGATAATAGGTGGTATAATTTGTATATATTCAGTAAGAATATCGATCAATAACTGATTAGTCAGAAAATTCGATTAATAATATTTGGAGGATTCAATATGACCGTATTTTGGATCGTGATAGCCGTAGTAGAACTGATAATCATCGCCTGCGGAATCGTGCTATATTTAAAAAGCAAGAAAAACCAGAGTGTCATGGTGGATAATGCGCAGCAGCTGGTAAAAGGAAGGCTCAACATCGATGACATACCGGTAAGCGGGAATAAGAGCAATTATGATATAGTTTCTTCGGGACTTAACCTGATCAAATCAAATCTGCTGACTTTCATAGAAGCTACCAAGCAGAATACCGTAGTGCTATCCGATGCTATCGACAAGCTTTCATCAAATATGGAAGCTAATCAGGTAGGCAGCAAGAAGATAGCAAAGAATACATTAAGGGTTGAGGAGCGTACCTCAAAGCAGCTTGAGATGGTTCAGGACAACATGGCTGTCATTGAGTCAAACTCCGCGCAGATCGAAGAGATCGGCGAATCCATGAAGCAGATCGGAGAGATGCTTAAGGATACGGCAAAGATATCTACGGACGGCATGTCAAATCTTGAAGGCTATGCAACCGAGATGGATGCTGTCTCAAAAGATCTTAACGATATAAATTCAACACTGAGCAGGTTCAATGATCAGATCCAGAAGGTATATGAGGTCGGTGATTTCATTGTCGGCATAAGCAATCAGTTAAAGCTTTTATCATTCAACGCATCCATAGAAGCGGCAAGAGCAGGACAGGCAGGAAAAGGATTTGCCGTTGTTGCCGATGAGATGACGGATATGTCTGAACAGACAAGAGAAGGCATGGACAGGATCAATGCGATACTGACCGATATAATGCAGAGCAGTTCGGGTGTTACCGAGAGCATTGCCAAATGTACGGATACATACAATAACTCCAAGTCGACATTCGGCGAGGTGACAAAGTCATTTACGACAATAAATGCAAACTCCATCGAGACACAGAACAGGGTCGGCAAGATAACTGACATGTTCACTGTTATGGAAGGCAATTCAGAACAGTCAAAGAGCCTTGCTACTCAGCTCTATGAAGCAGCTCATGACATCAATGAGATGACAGGCGAGATAGCAAGCATCTCCCAGGAGGTATCGGCTGAAGCTACGCAACTTGGTGATAACACTGTTGCTCTTGACGGAATGCTTGCAGGCATACAGAGACTTTTAAGAAGATTCGATACCGGTGTCCTTCCTACAAGGAACAAGTCAAACAAGGAGATCAAGATAGCGATGCTCAGTATGTTTGACAACGATTTCTGGTACGGTGTCAAGCGCGGAGCCAACTACGCATTAAAGGAACTTGCCGAGCTCAATGCGAAAGTAAAGTTTGTACCTCTGATCGCAGGCGATACTGATTTCGATGAGATGGTAAGAGGAAATATAAGAAGCCTTATTGCAGACGGTTATGATGCGATCATATATCCCGGATTTTTGGGAGGCCTCGATTCTGTGCTCGAACAGGCAAAAGCCAAGGGCGTAAAGCTGATGACCTTTAACTGTGACTGCGCAAATCCTTCTTTACGACTTGCATGCCTTAAATCCGATTCGGTATCACAGGGCGAGATGGCTGCCAAGGCTGCAGCAGATCTTATCGGCAAGAACGGACAGGTCGGCATTCTAATGGGTGATCCTACAGTTATAGGAAATGTCGAGAGGAAACAGGGATTCATAGATAAGATATCAAAGTACAAGGGAATAAAGATATCCGGTGAAGTGGTAGTCGAAGATGACGGTGAGGATGTTTACAAAAAGACAAAGGCATGGCTTGAAAAAGACAGCGATGTTCAGATACTGTTCTTGACAAACGGCTTCCCCGAAGATGCGGCAAGAGCTGTAGTTGATGCTAAACGCTCAGGCAAGACGATGATAATCGGATTTGACCTTAATCCTGCACTGTTCCCGTATATAAAGAACGGATCTATCGGAACGATAATAAGCCAGGATTCATTCGGACAGGGTCACGATCCAATCGTTATGATGTACAATCACATAGTAGACAAAAAACCTTTCCCCGCAGAGGTCATTTCGTGCAGAGCATCGGTTGCGGATGCCAGCAATATCGACGATCTTATCGAGGGTTAAAATCAGATTTAAAGAGGAGGCTTATTGTAAGCTTCCTCTTTGTCTTTCTTAATTTATTATTAAACTGGTTGATTTTTGTAATAAAAGGTTTATATTAATAAGAGATAAGTCATTTCAGACATTCATTACAACATTCGTTGTGTGATTTCCGATTAGAGGTAAATTTATATGAGAGAAAAATATGAGACACTTGCGCTTGTCGATCTTAAGGCTATCGCAAAAAGCAGAGGTATTAAGGGCACTTCGAGCATGAAAAAGGAAGATGTCATTAATGCCATGGTCGAGCTTGATGAAAAGGAAAAGCTTGCCGCAGCTTCTGGCGAGACTAAAAAAGAGCCTGAAAATAAACCTGTTGCAGAGAACAAGCCTGTTGAAAATAAAACGGAGAATAAGCCTTCAGATAACAAGGATGCTGTCATAAATGATCTTGACAGCGGTGTTACCGCAAGAGGAATACTTGAGATCATGCCTGACGGTTTCGGTTTCATCCGTTCAGAGAATTATCTTCCAGGTGAGAATGACGTTTACGTTGCTCCCAGCCAGATAAGAAGATTTTCAATGAAGACCGGTGACATCGTTACAGGAAATACCCGTGTCAAATCTGCGACTGAGAAGTTTTCTGCTCTTCTTTATGTAAAGAGCATAAACGGACTTCCACCCGAGGTGGCTGCAAAGCGAACAAACTTTGAAGACATGACTCCCATCTTTCCTGACAGCAAGCTTGCACTCGAAGCACCCGGTTCTCCGGTAGCAATGCGCATAATGGATATGATAAGCCCTGTCGGCAAGGGACAGAGAGGAATGATCGTATCACCTCCCAAGGCCGGAAAGACAACGCTTCTTAAGGAAGTAGCAAAGTCTGTTTTAAAGAACAATCCGGAGATACATATGATCATCCTTTTAATAGATGAAAGACCTGAGGAAGTTACTGATATAAAAGAAGCTATAAGAGGAGATAACGTCGAAGTCATCTATTCAACATTTGACGAACTTCCGGAACATCATAAGCGTGTTGCGGAGATGGTAATAGAAAGAGCAAAGCGTCTCGTTGAACAGAAGGAAGACGTAATGATCCTACTTGATTCCATAACAAGACTTACACGTGCCTACAACATGACGGTTCCGCCAAGCGGAAGAACGCTTTCCGGCGGTCTTGATCCTGCAGCGCTTCATATGCCCAAGAGATTCTTCGGTGCAGCAAGAAACATGCGTGAAGGAGGAAGCCTGACGATCCTTGCAACAGCTTTAGTCGATACTGGTTCAAAGATGGATGATGTGGTCTATGAGGAATTCAAGGGAACAGGAAACATGGAACTTGTACTGGACAGAAAGCTTTCCGAAAAGAGAGTATTCCCTGCCATCGATATACCCAAGTCAGGCACCAGAAGAGAGGATCTTCTTCTTACGGATGAAGAGATCGAGACAGTTGGCGTGATGAGAAGAGCGTTCAATTCAATGAAGGCCGATGAAGCGGTAGACAGAGTCATCGATCTGTATGCTCATACCAAGAATAACCGCGAATTCTGCCAGATGATGAAAAAGATGCGCATATTGTAAATTGGGTATTGCCTTAGTATGTTTGCTGTGATATAATAACAACGCTGTTTGTAAAACAGTACGGATGAGAACGATACATTATATTGACATAGAGAGGTGAAACAATGAGAGAAGGAATACATCCTGAGTATTATCAGGCAACAGTAACCTGCAACTGCGGTAATACATTTGTAACAGGTTCTACAAAGCCGGAGATACACGTTGAAGTATGTTCAAAGTGCCATTCATTCTATACAGGACAGCAGAAGGGTGCAAGAACTGACGGACGTATTGATAAGTTCAATAAGAAGTACGGCGTTAAGTAGTTTTATACAGTTTGCTACAATGACTATCTAAGGTTGAGGTTTATTACTAATCTCAACCTTATTTTATAGAAAAGTAATGTAAGGAAGAGCAGTTCATGAAGAAAAAGCTATGCAACTCAGGTATAGGCGGTCAGGCAGTGCTTGAAGGCGTAATGATGAAGAACAAGGAAGCCTATGCCATAGCAGTACGCAAACAGAACGGAGAAATAGATCTTGAGATAACGGAGTATCACGGAGTCATGCACGGAAGCGTGCTGACAAAGGTTCCGTTTATCAGAGGTGTGTTCAACTTTATAGATTCGTTCATACTCGGAATGAGATCCATCAATCATTCAGCGGATCTGTACGGTATGACTGATGAGCCGGAAACGGGATTTGACAGATTTATGAAAAAGGTATTCGGGGAAAAGGCAGAGAAGGTAACATCAGGTTTTACCGTTGTGCTTTCCGTGATCCTCGCACTCGGTCTTTTCATATTTTTGCCTTACTACCTCTCATCGATACTTGAGAGATACATAATGAATTCATCACTGCTTGCTCTTGTTGAAGGTCTGATAAGACTCGTGATCTTTCTTTTATATCTTCTTGCGATATCGCTATTAAAGGATATAAGAAGACTGTTCATGTATCACGGAGCGGAGCATAAGTGCATAAACTGTATAGAACACGGACATGAGCTTACTGTTGCAAACGTAAAGAAGGCATCAAGACTTCACAAGAGATGTGGAACGAGCTTCTTGCTCTTTGTAATGGTGATAAGTATCATACTGTTCATGTTTATAAAAGTCGATAATCCTGCACTCAGGATAGTCTTCAGACTTCTCCTCATACCTGTTATTGCAGGTATAAGCTATGAAGTCATAAAGCTTGCGGGAAGGTGCGACAACGTAATAGTAAACCTTCTTTCCGCACCGGGACTTGCACTGCAGTTTATCACGACCAAGGAACCGGATGATGACATGATCGAGGTTGCGATAAAGTCTGTGGAAGGTGTATTTGACTGGAAGGGCTTTTTAGAGGAAAAGTTTGACTGATCTTTAAAACGTGAGGTTTGCAGATGACGAGAAGGGAAGCATACGAATACGGTGTTGAACAACTCGAGGCAGAAGGCATAGAAAATGCCGACTGTGATATAAGGATCCTTTTGGAGGATCTGTGCGGTGTTGACAGGGAGGAACTCTTCATTCAGGGCGACAAGGTCATATCGCGCCGTGAAACGGAAATATTCATGAATGCCGTGAATAAGCGTATGGGACATTATCCCGTGCAGTACATAACCGGCAAGCAGGAGTTCATGGGACTCACATTTACGGTCAATCAGAACGTGCTGATCCCAAGGATGGATACAGAGATCCTTGTCGAAGAGGTAATGCGACAGCTTAATGATAAGAGCAGGATACTTGATATGTGTACGGGATCAGGCTGCATTCTCTTAAGCCTTCTGTACTATTCAAATGACTGTGAAGGCGTCGGTGTCGATATTTCCGAGGAAGCTTTGGATGTTGCAAAGGATAATGCCGGCAGGCTCATACTTGATGATACTTTCGATCTTCTGTTTAAGACGGGAGGAATGGGAAAGAAGCATCTTGATGAGGACAAGATAGAATTCATACAGAGCAATCTGTTCAATGATGTCAGAGGCAGGTTTGATATAATCGTATCCAACCCGCCGTATATAAGAAGTGATGTCATCCCGACTCTCATGGAGGAAGTAAGGGACTACGAACCGATCCTTGCACTTGACGGTAAAGAGGACGGTCTGTATTTTTACAGAAAGATAATAGAGAAAAGTCCGGACTATCTGAATCCGGGCGGAATGCTTTTCTTTGAGATAGGATACGACCAGGCAGCCGATGTTGTCGGGCTAATGGAAAAGGCTGGCTTTAAGGATGTAACAGTCGTACAGGATTACGCACACCTTGACAGGGTAGTGTGGGGAAGGATATAGAATGTTTGACAGACTTGAGGATCTGCTTCACAGATACGAAGAGATAATGAATGAACTGAGTGAGCCGGGTGTTGCCAACGATCAGAAGAGATTTGCTTCTCTTATGAAGGAACAGAGTGACCTGACTCCCCTGGTGAATGCATACAAGGAATATAAGGAATGCAATCAGACCATAGAGGATTCTTTGGAGCTTTTGGAAAGCGAATCCGATGAGGATATGCGTGAGATGCTCAAAGACGAGCTTGCATCGTCAAAGAAGCGTATCGCACAGCTTGAGGATACCATGAAGATACTTCTTCTTCCAAAGGACCCCAATGATGACAAGAACGTTATCGTTGAGATACGTGCCGGCGCAGGCGGAGATGAGGCTGCGCTGTTTGCTGCTGAGATCTACCGTATGTATATCCATTATGCGGAGAGCAAACGCTGGAAGGTCGAGACTATGGAAATGGAAGAGATCGGCATCGGCGGAATGAAATCCGTAACGTTCATGATAACAGGTCAGGGTGCCTACTCAGTCATGAAGTACGAATCAGGTGTACATCGTGTTCAGAGAGTTCCTGAGACCGAATCAGGCGGTCGTATACATACATCAACCATAAGCGTTGCGGTACTGCCTGAGGCTGAAGAAGTTGATGTAGTAATAGATGACAAGGATATCCGTATTGATGTAATGAGAGCTTCAGGCTGCGGCGGACAGTGTGTAAATACTACCGACTCCGCTGTCAGACTTACTCATATACCTACAGGAATAGTCATATATTCACAGACAGAAAAGAGCCAGATACAGAACAAGGCAAAGGCATTTGCTCTCTTAAGAGCAAAGCTTTACGACATGGAGCAGCAGAAGGCCCATGATGCCGAGGCAGACTTAAGAAGAAGCCAGGTCGGTACTGGTGACAGATCTGAAAAGATAAGAACCTACAATTTTCCGCAGGGAAGAGTTACTGACCACAGGATAAACCTTACGCTTTACAAGCTTGACAAGGTCATGGACGGAGACATCCAGGAGATCATTGATGCCTGCATAGCAGCTGATCAGGCGGCAAAACTGCTAAAGATGAATGAGGAGTAATGCGTGTAATGACGAAAGTATTTATAGACGGTAGTGAGGGAACTACCGGACTTCGTATATATGAAAGATTCGAAAAAAGAGATGATATTGAGATAATCAAAATAGATCCTGAACTCAGAAAGGATCCCACAGAGAGGGCTCGTCTTATCAATTCATCAGACATTACATTTTTATGTCTGCCTGATGCAGCTTCTAAGGAATCCGTTAGCCTTGTGTCAAATCCTGATGTAAGAATAATTGATGCTTCTACTGCACACAGGACTGAACCCGGATGGGCATACGGTTATCCTGAGCTTTCTGATGAGCACAGAGAAGCGATAAAAACAGGAAAGAGGATAGCAGTTCCCGGATGCTATGCAACAGGATTCATAACCATTGCATACCCGCTTGTCAAGGGTGGCATCGTACCAGAGGATTATCCGGTGAGCGCATTTGCAGTAAGCGGCTATTCTGGAGCAGGAAAAAAGACCATTGCGGTCTATGAGGATGAAAACAGAGATGTAGAATTTGATTCACCTCGTGAATATGCACTTTCACAACAGCATAAGCATCTTAAAGAGATGCAGAAGATTTCGGGACTTAAAAGAACACCTTTGTTCTCACCCATAATTGCGGATTATTACAGTGGAATGTTTGTCAGCCTTCCGTTTTATGCAGATATGTTAAACGGTAAGCATACTCCTGAGAGTGTTCACGAATACATGAGCGAATACTTTAAGGGACAGCGCTTCATAAAGGTTATGCCGTTTGGCGCTGAAACGGATACAAACGGATTTATCGGCGCAAACAACCTTTCCGGCTGGGACGGACTTCAGCTGTTTGTTACCGGCAATGAAGACAGGATATTGCTGACAACAAGATTTGATAATCTCGGCAAGGGGGCCAGCGGAGCGGCGATCCAGTGTATGAACGTAATGCTCGGCTGTGACGAAGCAAAGGGATTGAATCTTTAAAAATGAGCCCCACGGCTCATTTTTAATTTAGGGGAGAGAAAATGTTTATAAAGAATAAGGAGACTTATAAAAAAATATGGGTAGTTGCACTGCCCATCATATTTCAGAATATCATTGACGCCGCCGTAAACAGCGTCGACGTTCTAATGCTCAATACGGTCGGACAGAGTGCCATTAGTGCCGTATCGCTTGCAAACAGCATGGTCGGCATACTTTTCATGTTCCTTTACGGAATAGGTACGGGGATCGCGATGCTTGCTGCCCAGTACTACGGCAAGGGAGATCTTGATACCATAGAAAAGATCGAGGGTATCGGTTTGAAATTCGCTTTAAGCGTTGCTGCTATAGGTGCAATCGCATGCATGACAATACCCAAGTATCTGATGTATATCTACACATCTGATCCGGAGCTTATCGATATAGGAAAGAGATATCTGTTCTTTATCGCACCCGGACTTCTTTTCTGGGCTATCAGTGCTGTATATATGTCTATACTCAGATGTATAGGAAAAGTTTCGACAAGCACGGTACTGGAGGCAATAGCTCTTGTGTGCAATGTCTGTCTTAACGCTGTATTCATCTTCGGACTCTTCGGAGCACCGAAGCTCGGAGTTGTGGGTGTTGCGATAGCTACGACTATAAGCAGATTTATACAGCTCATGGGATGTGTATTCGTTTCCATGAGAGGACCGGGTGTTAAGCTCACATTCAAGACAATGTTTGAAAAGCATGAACTGTTGCAGAAGGACTTCATGACGATGGCGCTTCCTGCAATAGGAAACGATCTTGTATGGTCGCTCGCATTCTCAATGTATTCTGTCATCATCGGTCATATGGGAACGGATGCGGTAGCAGCTTACTCTATCGTGAATGTTGTCAGAAACTTGGGATGTGTAATGTGTTACGGCATAGGTGCGGCATCGGGAATCATAGTCGGACAGATACTCGGAGAAGGAGACAGGGAGGAAGGCATACGAACGGGTCATATCCTTTTAAGACTTGCGGTCGTAACGGGAATATTCGGCGGACTCATCGTTTTAGCCATCATGCCGTTTGCACTGCATAAGGCATCGATCACTCCTACAGCGCTAGACTACTTGAGATTCATGCTGCTCATCAATACATATTACATAACGGGAACATCGGTAAATACCTGTCTCATCGCAGGCGTATTCAGGGCAGGAGGAGACAGCAAGTTCGGATTCAAGTGCGATACGATAGATATGTGGTGCTATGCGGTACCACTCGGCCTTCTAGCCGCATTCGTATTTAAGCTTCCGGTAAAGGTAGTATATTTCCTGCTTTGCACGGATGAGTTTGTTAAGTGGCCATGGGTATTCAAGCATTTCTACAGTCATAAATGGGCTAACAACATAACAAGGGACAATATAGATTGTACCTAAATAAATACTTGTCTAGGGACTAAATGTTATGTATAATATCATAAGTTGAATAATTGTATACAATTATACAGTTCGAGATTTGAGATAGAGGAGATTGATTATGAAAGCATACAAGAGTATGTCCAAGGAGGAGCTTTCAGCCCTTAAGGCTGAACTGTCAGCAGCATATGAGGATGCAAAAGGCAAGGGACTTAAGCTGAATATGGCCAGAGGTCTTCCCAGTGCCGAGCAGCTTGATATGGAGGCAGACTTCTTTAACACACTCAATCCTAAGAGTGAGTTTCATTCAGAAGCAGGAGTTGACTGCAGAAACTACGGCGAGCTCATCGGTATAACCGAAGCAAGAAGGCTCATGGGAGACATGATGGGAGTAAGCCCTGACAATGTGATAATCTTTGGTAATTCATCTCTTAATATAATGTATGATACCGTAGCACGTTCAATGATCCACGGTGTCTGCGGTTCAACACCCTGGTGCAAGCTTGACAAGGTAAAGTTCTTATGCCCTGTACCTGGATATGACAGACATTTTGCGATAACAGAGCAGTTCGGTATCGAGATGATAAACATACCGATGACCGAAAACGGCCCCGATATGGATCTTGTTGAAAAGTATGTAAACAGCGATCCTGCGGTCAAGGGAATATGGTGTGTTCCGAAGTATGCCAACCCTTCAGGTGTTACATATTCGGATGAGACTGTAAGAAGATTTGCAAATCTTAAGCCTGCGGCTGAAGATTTCCGTATATACTGGGATAACGCATATATCATCCATCATCTTTATAACGGTGTGGAGGAGGAACTGCTTGAGATACTCGGAGAATGCGAAAAGGCAGGTAATCCTGATATGGTATACGAATTCTGCTCTACATCAAAGGTTACATTCCCGGGCTCAGGTGTTGCAGCTATCGCATCATCTAAGACGAACCTTGATTTCATAAGAAAGATCATAACGATTCAGACTATCGGTCATGATAAGCTTAACCAGCTTCGTCATGTGAGATACTTTAAGAATCTTGACGGCATGAAGAATCATATGAAGAAGCATGCAGAAATTGTACGTCCCAAGTTTGATCTGGTACTTAGCACTCTTGAAAAGGAATTAAGTGAAGCTAAGATCGGTACATGGACCAATCCTCACGGGGGATATTTCGTATCATTCAATTCTCTTGACGGATGCGCAGCCAAGATAGTGAGCATGTGCAAGGAGGCAGGAGTGACACTTACGGGAGCAGGTGCGACATATCCTTACAAGAAGGATCCTAACGACAGCAACATCCGTATAGCACCCACATTCCCTCCGATAAGCGAGCTTGCTCAGGCTCTTGAGGTATTTGTGCTCTGTGTAAAGCTTGCGAGCGTTGAGAAGCTTCTTGAAGCATAGGAAAAGCTATGAGTGAATACAAGCGTTTAAACAGGACTCTTGTGAGCAAGGGTACGATAATAGACTATTACAGGGATGAGATGCTCATTCCCAACGGCCATGTCGGTATGTGGGATCATATCGAGCATAAAGGTGCTGCCGCAGCGCTTGCTTTACTGGATGACGGCAGGATACTGATGGTCAGACAGTATCGTAACTCAATAGAAAGGGATACGTTAGAGATCCCTGCGGGAGGGTTAAATCCAAACGAGGATCCCGCCCTGGCAGCAGCAAGAGAGCTTAAGGAAGAAACAGGCTATGAAGCGGGACATATCGAAAAGCTTCTTTCACTGTATACGACTGTTGCGTTTTCAAACGAAAAGATACATATTTACAAGGCCAGTGATCTTACAAAGGATAAACAGCATCTGGATGACGATGAATTTGTGGATGTGGAGGCCTATAGTCTGGATGAACTGATCGCGATGATAAAGCAGGGAAAGATCGAAGATTCCAAAACGATCGCAGCGATCATGACATATGCCAATGAGATAAAATGATGATCAAGGATGTCGGTAAATGCCGGCATCTTTTTTTGAGCAAATTAACCATAAATTATCGACATAAAAAACGAAAAAAACAAATTTATGTTAATTATTTTTAATTTTTAAAAAAAATTTTTTATGTTAATTTCACAACATGTAGTGCGAGTCACAATTTAGCTTTGCAACATTTTGTGTAAACCTGAAAAACACTGAATTTTCGCGCAAAAAAGGGCATTGATTTTACATAATTAATTGATTATAATAGGTTTTACCGACACAAAAAACAGGGTTTTAGTGGGAGAAAATACACAGAATGCAAAAAGAAATAGATGCTTTTATTTCATATTTACATAACGTGAAAAAGACATCATCCAACACGGAATTGTCTTATCAAAGGGACCTGAAAAAGTTTGTCGCATTTTTGGAAAAGAGAAATGTGAAGTCAGCGGCTGAGATCACAAAGGATGATCTGTCTGCATACATGGATTACATGAAGACAGAGGATTTCAAACCGGCAACAATATCAAGAAACGTTGCTTCGATCAAAGCACTCTTTCATTTCATGGCATACGAGGGAATGGTCAAGGAAGATATCAGCTCGGTTTTGAAATCACCCAAGATCGAGAAGAAGGCTCCCGAGATCATGACTATGAACGAGGTCAACACTCTTCTTGAACAGCCAAACGGCGATACACCCAAGGAGATAAGAGACAAGGCAATGCTTGAACTGCTTTATGCAACAGGCATAAGGGTTTCTGAGCTGATCACGTTAAGAAGCGAGGATCTTAATCTTCAGATGAACTATATAGTCTGCAATCACGGAGGCAAGGAAAGGATAATTCCTTTCGGATTAAAGGCAAGGAATGCGCTGATCAATTATCTTGAGCACAGCAGGGAAGCTCTTGTAATGAACAACAAGTCAGACGAGCTTTTCGTTAACTGTTCCGGTGTTCCGATGAGCAGACAGGGATTCTGGAAACTTATAAAGTACTACAGCAGAAAAGCAGGCATCACAACAGATATAACACCGCATACATTAAGACACAGCTTTGCGGCTCATCTGGTTGAGAACGGTGCCGATCTTAAGAGTGTACAGGAGATGCTCGGTCACAGCGATATCTCCACAACACAGATATATGCAAACATGAACCACAACCATCTCAGAGAGGTTTATCAGAAAGCTCATCCGAGAGGTTAGAATATGAGATACAAGGACCGCCTTTGAACTTTACGTTTGGGGGCGGTCCTTTAATGTGATATAATAAGGCGATGTTTGATCAGGAAAGGAATACATTATGGCTATAACAGCAGATTTTCATTTACACAGCACACACAGCGGCGACGGCAAATCTCCCATGGAGGATATAGTAAAGTCAGCGATAGAAAGAGGACTCACACAGATATGTTTTACCGAGCACAATGATATAGATTTTCCCTACGATGAACGTACAAGAGAGGGAATGTTTGATCTTAACACTGATTCATATCTTTATGAACTTCTGGGACTCAGAGAGAAATATGCTGACAGGATAAAGATAGGATTCGGAGTGGAGCTTGGCATGCAGACCGAAGCGTTCAGAAAGAATGCAGTCTATGCAAAGAGCTATGAATTTGATTTCATCATCTTTTCATGTCATATCGTAAACGGACTCGATCCCTACTACCCGCAGTACTTTGAGGGAAGGAGCGAAGAGGAGGCGATGAGGGAATACTTCAAGTGCATCCTTGATAACGTAAAGCTCTTTAACAACTATGATGTAGTGGGACATCTTGACTATGCGATAAGGTATGCTCCCGAGGCAGATAAAAACTATAGCTATGAAAAATATAAGGATCTGATCGACAAGATACTTGAGACTGTCATAGATAACGGAAGGGGTATCGAGGTCAATACTGCCGGAATAAGAAAGTATTATCTTAAGGATGTTCATCCTAATACTGATATATTAAAAAGATACAAACAGCTCGGAGGAGAGATCATCACAGTCGGTAGCGATGCGCACTCCGCAGGATATGAAGGAGCAGATTTTGACAGGGCATATGATGCATTAAAAGCCGCCGGGTTTGAGTACTACACTACATTCGAAGGCCGCATAGCTTCATATCATAAGCTGTAAGAATGAGCGGACTTATGCTTATGTTTACATAATTTTCACTTGTGAACATTCTTTGAATTTTGAGTAATTTCATCTTGAATTTGGAGTTCTTTCATTGTAGAATAGACATGCTGATAAAAAATTGACAAACTTTGTTTGTCGAAAAAATATATCAAATTCACATTTTATGGAGGATTTTTAAAATGGCAGTAAGAGTAGCAATCAATGGTTTCGGCCGTATCGGTCGTCTTGCATTCAGACAGATGTTTGGTGCAGAAGGTTATGAAGTTGTAGCTATCAACGATCTCACAAGCCCTAAGATGCTTGCACACCTTTTGAAGTATGATTCTTCACAGGGTAAGTACGCTTTAGCTGACACAGTTTCAGCTGGCGAGGATTCAATCACAGTTGATGGTAAGACACTTAAGATTTACAAAGAGCCCGATGCAAACAATTGTCCTTGGGGCGAGCTCAAGATAGACGTTGTTCTTGAGTGCTCAGGCTTCTATACATCAAAGGAAAAGGCACAGGCACACATCAATGCCGGCGCTCGTAAGGTTGTTATCTCTGCTCCTGCAGGAAACGATCTTCCTACAATCGTTTACAATGTAAACCATACAACACTTAAGGCTGAGGATACAATCATCTCTGCAGCTTCTTGTACAACAAACTGCCTTGCTCCTATGGCTAAGGCTCTTAACGATCTTGCAACAATCAAGTCTGGTATCATGAGCACAATCCATGCTTACACAGGTGACCAGATGATCCTTGACGGTCCTCAGAGAAAGGGCGACCTCAGAAGATCACGTGCAGGTGCTGTTAACATCGTTCCCAACTCAACAGGTGCTGCAAAGGCTATCGGTCTTGTTATCCCTGAACTCAACGGCAAGCTCATCGGTTCTGCACAGCGTGTTCCTACACCTACAGGATCTACAACAATCCTTGTTGCTACAGTTGAGAAGAGCGTAACAAAGGAAGAGATCAACGCAGCTATGAAGGCAGCTTCAAATGAGTCATTCGGTTACAACGAGGATGAGATCGTTTCAAGCGATATCGTTGGAAGCACATATGGTTCAATCTTCGATGCTACACAGACAATGGTTGGCGCTGACAACCTTGTACAGGTAGTTTCTTGGTACGACAACGAGAACAGCTACACATCTCAGATGGTTCGTACAATCAAGTACTTCTCTGAGTTAGCATAATAGTTGACTAAGACTTTTAGACCCGGTCATTTGACCGGGTCTTTTTATTGAAGATATTGCCGGCTATATGCTATAATCATTCGTATAGTTTTCATGTAAGGAAAAGAGAGAAGCTTTATGAACTACAACATAGACGAAGCCATGAGTGCAATGGGTACAAAAAGATCTAATTACAGCTTGGAGGAGATAGAGGCCGCAAAGAAACGTCAGAAAAAACACGGTGGCACCATTATCGACAATCTTGAAGCTATGAGAGGTGCACAGGGAAGGAGCAAGCCTGTTGCAAGAAGCATCGATGAAACATTAAAGATGACTTCAGACGATATAACAAAGACTCTTAAGGATCTTACAGCAAATATCGAACAGGACTTTAAGATAAGTGACAGCACGCTCGCTGAAACATCTTCTGATGTAATAACAGACAATGCCAAGGCACTTGAAAGCTTTGGCGGCATGCAGGAAACACTCAAGGAAAAGATTTACGGACAGGATGAGTTTATCAAAAAATTAGTGATAGCGTTCAAGCGTCCGTTTGTTTCGGAAAGAGACAGCAATGATGCGCTAAACAGCATTTTCATAACGGGTCCTCAGTGCAGCGGAAAGCATTACGCACTAGAATGCATCACAAACGAGATGGGAAACAGACATATCCTTGCCAACAGCCAGGTATATACCATGGATCTGTCTCTGTATCCGACTGCGGCTGAAGACAAGCTTTTCTTGCAGGACCTTTATTCCGCACTTCAGAGCAAATCATCTGTCCTTGTATTTGAAAACTATGAGAACTGCCATGTATCGATGCTAACAAGATTAAGCGATCTTGTAACAAGCGGTGAATGCAGACTCTCTGAAAGATACATCATGCAGAAAGGTCAGCTTGTAAGCGTGAGCAATGCTCTTGCAGGCGAGACGGTAGGTTCGTTTGAAGCCAGGGGAAAATACTTTGTATTTATCGGCAGAAACGGCCTTGAAAAACTCGCAGGAGTCATGGGAGCTCCTTTTGTTAATGCTCTCGGAGATGTATGCGAGACCAAGCCTCTCGATGAAGAGGCATTAAAGAAGATATCTGAAGAACAGGAAAGCGTTCTTATCGATAAATGCAAAAAGCAGCTCGCATTCGACATCACAGTTGATGAGAGCTTCAGGGAATATATGCTCTCGCAGTCTTCCAAGAACAGAGGACTTAAGGGAATACTTGATGCTTATGCCGATACGATAAAGGCACTCGCACAGTTCAAGCTTGAGAGTGATGATGCTTCAAGTGCGCTCAATCTTACCTGCGAAGAAGGCGAGCCGCAGTTTGTGACAGAGAATAACAAGCAGCCGATGAGCAGCTTTATTCAGCTTGGCTACAGCGGAGAGGTTGACAGTGTCGAGCATGAACTCGATAACATCGTCGGCCTTGATATGGTCAAGGATTATATACGCAGTCTCAAGGAATACTATGCTATGCAGAAGAGACGTCGCGAAGAGGGACTGAAAGCCGGCGAGCTTAATAAGCATATGATATTCACCGGTAATCCCGGAACAGGAAAGACTACCATTGCAAGAATAGTCAGCAAATATCTAAAGGCTATCGGCGTGCTCTCCGGAGGACAGCTTGTCGAGGTATCAAGAGGCGATCTGGTGGGAAGATATGCCGGACATACAGCACCTCTTGTAAATCAGGTCGTTAAATCAGCCCTTGGCGGCGTACTGTTCATAGATGAGGCTTACAGCTTATACAGGGGAGAAGACGACAGCTTCGGACTTGAGGCTATAGATACACTTGTTAAGTGCATAGAGGATAACAGGGATAATCTGATAGTAATACTGGCAGGATATTCAAAGGAGATGGAAGACTTCCTAGAATCCAACTCGGGATTAAAGAGCAGATTCCCCAACATCATCGATTTCCCGGATTATACCGGCGAGGAGCTTGTGGCTATCGCAAAGATAACGGCCAAGTCAAAGGGATACATGATAGATGATGATGCACTTGAGCCGCTGCTTGACTTCTTTAATCTGGTACAGGCGACAAATGCCCGCGAGGCAGGAAACGGCCGTCTGGTTCGTAACAAGGTCGAGGAAGCAATCCTCAATCAGTCAAAGAGACTTGTGGCTGAAAAGGATGCCGATATGTCGCTTCTTACAAAACTGGATTTTGAATTTGAAAATGTGGAAGAAGGCAATTAATTTCCATGGATAAAAAGATAAAGATTAAGATTGACCCGGTACTGTGTGCGGCATGGCTTCTCGCAGCAGTATCGGCGTTTTTTGTGCATCCTGGTAAGGATTATATTTCATATATAGACTGGAGATCACTGGGGATATTGTGGTCACTGATGGTAATCATTCAGGGACTGAAGGAAAACTCCGTATTTGAAAGAATAGCGGAAAAACTTCTCTCAAAAGTCAAAGGGTTTAAGCAGCTCGTGCTGGTTCTTGTTTTTTTATGCTTTTTTTCGGCAATGCTCATCACCAATGATGTTGCGCTGATCACATTTGTGCCGTTTTCGATAATGATACTGATTAACTGTTCAAAGAAAAAGGCGATAATCCCGGTTGTTGTGCTGCAGACTGTCGCTGCCAATTTAGGAAGCATGTTAACACCTATCGGCAATCCTCAGAATCTGTACCTGTATGGCCTGACATCAATGAGCTTTGTACAGTTTGTGTCATGCATGCTGCCGTATACTCTCATGTCTGCGATCCTTCTTGTCATAAGCGTTATGATAATGCCTAAAGGTGATGCACAGATCGCTGACAAAGGAGATTTTCATATCGTCAAGCATTTCGGAAGCAAAAGACAGGTGATCGTTTATGCTGCGCTGTTCCTTATCGCGATACTCAGCGTATTGAGAGTGATACCGTGGCATGTGATGAGTATCATCGTGTTTGTGATAATCCTTGGCATGGATCTTAAGATACTGTTTAGGGCGGATTATATACTGCTTTTAACATTTATAGGATTTTTCATATTTACCGGAAACATGGGAAGGATACCTCAGATACATGATTTCTTCATGAGCACAGTTTCAGGACGTGAATTTGCCATATCCGTTCTGTTAAGCCAGGTCATTAGCAATGTTCCGGCAACCCTGATGCTTTCCGGATTCTGTAAAAACTACAGGGAGCTTTTGACAGGTGTGAATGTTGGAGGACTCGGAACACTCATCGCCTCCATGGCCAGCCTTATAAGCTACAAGGCCTATGCGAGCATGCAGGAGAAGAATGTCCCGAGGTACATAATCGTATTTACAGTGGTAAATCTGCTGTTTTTAGCGGTACTTTGCCTCATGCATATGTTGATTTTTGCCCCTATCCAATGAAACACGGATATGTTATAATATTTAACGCTGACGAGCAGTCAGCGTATTTTAAATTCTTACTCTGTAGTAATGCGCAGACTACAGAGAGAAAATATTTTTATAGGAGGACATAAAGATGTCATTAAACAAGAAGAGCGTTGATGATTTTAACGCAAAAGGCAGAAGAGTACTTGTAAGATGTGACTTCAACGTACCGCTCAAGAACGGCGAGATCACAGACGAGACACGTATCGTTGCTGCACTTCCCACAATCAACAAACTCATCAATGATGGCGCAAAGGTTATTCTTTGCTCACATCTTGGTAAGGTTAAGGAAGGCCCCAACGAGAAAGAGAGCCTTGCTCCCGTAGCAAAGAGACTTTCTGAGAAGCTCGGTAAGGAAGTTAACTTCGTAGCTGACTACAATGTAACAGGCGAAGCTGCTACAGCAGCTGTTGCAGCTATGAATGAAGGAGATGTAGTTCTTCTTCAGAATACACGTTTCCGCGGTGAAGAGGAAACAAAGCCCAACAAGGCCGGCGAAGCATTTGCAAAGGAACTTGCAGATCTTGCAGACGATTATGTATGTGACGCTTTCGGTTCAGCTCACAGAGCACATGCTTCTGTAGCTGTTGTTACAAAGTACATCACAGAAAAGGGCGGCACAAACGCAGTTGGTTACCTCATGCAGAAGGAAATCGATTTCCTCGGAAATGCGGTTGAGAATCCTGTAAGACCTTTCGTTGCAATCCTCGGCGGTGCTAAGGTTGCTGACAAGCTCAATGTTATCGATAACCTCCTTGAGAAGGCTGATACACTCATCATCGGTGGCGGTATGGCATTCACATTCTTAAAGGCTCAGGGTTATGAGATCGGTAAGTCACTCTGTGACGATGAGAAGCTTGACTACTGTAAGGAAATGATGGCTAAGGCTGAGAAGCTTGGCAAGAAGCTCCTTCTTCCCATCGATACAGGTGTTGCTGCATCATTCCCCGATCCTATCGACGGACCAGTTGATGTTAAGTATGTTCCTTCAAGTGAGATCCCTGCAGATATGGAAGGTCTTGATATCGGACCTAAGACTCAGGAGCTTTTCGCAAACGCTGCTAAGGAAGCCAAGACAGTTGTTTGGAACGGACCTATGGGTGTATTTGAGAATCCCACACTTGCTAAGGGTACAATCGCTGTAGCTAAGGCTCTTGCTGAGACAGAAGCTACAACAATCATCGGCGGCGGTGATTCTGCTGCAGCCTGCAACCAGCTCGGATTCGCAGACAAGATGAGCCACATCTCAACAGG
>JAEEUS010000040.1 GCA_016290615.1 Lachnospiraceae bacterium
TGTCTTTTTGCTCTTCATAGGGCAATACTGCAAACTCCGAGAACGGATTGGCCTTCAGTAATCCGCTGTTATCATTGCTGTAAACATGTCTGTAACCGTGAAGAGCTATCTTCCAGCCTTTGTCTCGAAGTCTCCTCATCTCATCCCAGAAACTATTATCCTTTACATCTACAACAAGATTCGGATCTTCGTTTGAAGGAACTATGCCTATAAGAGGCTTTATCCCGTAAAGATCAAAGATTTCCTCAAATCTATTCAGATTGTCCTTTTTCAGTCCCAGTGTTATATCATCCAGTCTGAATGTGAGCAATTTTTCCATAATCTAGCAATTATCATTTTCGATCAGCAAACCACTGACTAAGCATCAAAATATTCCAGATATTTCTCTCTCCGTTGCCTGTTTCAAGAAATCTCTTCCACATCTTATCTACTGTTGTCGTATCAACATAATCTTTTATACTGTCTTTTCCAGATGTCAGTATATCCTCAGCCCATGTTCTGAGTTCATCTCCCTTAAGCCATGCAGAAAGCGGAACCGAAAAACCTTTTTTGGGCCTGTCCATCATTTCCCTGGGGACATACCTGTAGAGAATCTCCTTTAATATCCTCTTTGTTGTCACACCGTCATATTTATATTCAAGAGGAAGTGTCCATGCAAACTCCATGACGTCTCTGTCAAGTAAAGGTATCCTGCTCTCCAATGAATAAAACATGCCCGATCTGTCAACCTTTACGAGTATGTCATCCGGCAGATACTGAAGCATATCCATTAACATCAGGTTATGCTCAGCTTCCCTAAGGTATCCGTCAGGATATTCATCTATCGCATCCTTATATTGATCTTTGACTACAGCAAGTCGCTCCAGCAATATGTCGTCTTCCCTGACATTTCTGTACCAGTTTTCCGCAGTATCTACCAAAAGAGCTGTTGACAGTTTATGCATTGTAGCGTTATTCCTGCCGCCCAGATCATAGACTGTCCTTCCTAGGCTCTTTCGCAGATTGCCTTTGATAAACGGCAACTTATTCTTAAGTATCTCAAGTCCTCTTCTTACATCCTTGTAGCTGTTGTATCCGCAGAAGAACTCGTCTCCTGCGTCTCCGCTGAGCGATACAGTCACATGCTTTCTTGTCATCTGACTGACGAGCATTGTCGGTATCTGAGAGCTGTCCGCAAAAGGTTCACTGAATGCTTTGGGTATCTTTTCTATGGTATTTAAGATATCCTGCTTTGTTACATACATTTCTGTATGTTCCGTTCCAAGATGCTTTGCGCTCTCCTTGGCATATACTGCCTCATTATACTTCGAATCCTCAAATCCTATAGTGAAGGTTTTGACTGACTTATCACTTATGCTCTGCATAAGAGCTACCGTTAATGTCGAATCTATCCCCCCTGAAAGAAATGCACCGAGAGGTACATCGGATATCATCTGTCCTCTGATAGAGCTTTTGATAAGATCTTCAAGTTTATCCGAGGCTTCCTCAAAACTCCCTCTGAAAGGATCATTCTGACCTTTTAAAGCTACGTTTCTGATATCCCAGTAGACATTGATCTTCCAATCAGTGTATGGGGCTTTTAGTACAAGAAAATGTCCAGGTTTGAGTTTATATATATCTTCATATATCGTATATGGAGCAGGTATATAACCGCCTTTAAAATATGATGCGAGTATATGGCTGTTTATCCTGTTATCAAAGCCCTCTATCTTTTCTATTGATCCAAGATCTGACGCAAATACGACACATCCAGCAGTTTTGCCATAGTACAGCGGTTTCTCACCGGCTCGATCCCTTGCAATTATCACCTCACCGTTTGTTTTGTTATATACCGCAAAAGCAAACATACCCTTTATAAGGGTCAATGTCTTTTCAATACCGTAATACTCTATCGCATTAAGCAAGAGCTCAGTGTCGGAATGTCCTTTAAATACAACGCTCTTATACTCATCAGACAGCTGCTTTTTTATATCCAGATAATTGTATATCTCTCCGTTAAATACAATTACCAGATTACCCGAAGCACTTATCATTGGCTGCGCTCCGTTTTCTGATAGATCGATTATCGAAAGTCTTCTATGTCCGAAAGCCACACTCTTGTCATCGTTTGTCCAGATACCCTCGGCATCCGGTCCCCTGTGGACTATCGCGTCATTCATTCTTTTTATCTGCCTTAGCGGATCACCCTTAAAGCCCAGTATTCCGTTTATACCGCACATCAGTATTATCCTTTTATCTTGTGCTTGATCTCTGAAAGAGAATTGATCATCTTAGCTTTTATGCCGTTAGTCTTATCAAAGTCATAGTATGTAGCAGGGGCCCCGCCAAATGATTCCTTGAAATCGGTTATGGATTTGACATCCTCTCCTTTTCCTGCTCCGCCCCAGTCATAGCACTTTAGGTTTTTATCCTTAAAGTACTTCATCTCTTCAAAGTGAAGTGCTCTGTTGGCCATACCGATGATCTTTCTTGTTCCGCCTTCACAGTCAGTCTTTAATCTAAAAAGAGATGATGAATGAAGAAGCCTTGCATTGTTCTCATCCATGAGCAGTGTGTGATAAACAGATCTTTCCCCGTCTATGTCTGCGTGTGAGATGACAAGGTATCCGTTATCTCTGTATGCTTTCATCTCCTCGCGCAAAGAATCGATATCTGGAGGCGTCATGTCCTTGCTAAGCCAGAATTCCCTAAAGAAAGAAAGAAATTCATCAAGTTCTTTATCTGATATATCAGCGCCTGAATCTATACAAAAATCAATACTTTCTCTGTAGGCTCTGTTGACCTCATATCTGCAGCCTTTTGAAAAATGCGCCTTTATCTGATCTTCAGATTCAGTTAAGTCTGTAATAAGCGTATAGAAATCTTCTGAATCATCAGATTTAAACTTTGCTTCTCTGTATTGGATTATGCCTTCGTCATCTATTGCTTTTTCTGCATACCAGACAGTAACAATGTCTGTTGAATGAACCTGTTTTTTTATCTTTATCATGATCAAATTCTTCCGATAATTGCATACTTACTCAAATTATGATTTTACCACAAATGCCATTTTTTCACAAGAAAAGCAGCTACCTGAGCAGCTGCTTTACTTCGCGAGTTATTATTTCCAATCCTTTGTTTAAATATTCCTTTTCTATCGTAAGCGGCGGCAGGATTTTCAATACCGAATCATTTCTTCCCGCCAGTTCTATAACAAGCCCTTTATCAAAGCATCTGTGGCTTGCTTCAAGAGCGAGTTTAGGATCTATATCTGCAAAATCAATTCCCCATATCATGCCTATTCCGCGTATCTTTAGCCTGTCATCGATAACTGCGATGTTTTCCGAAAGATACTCTGATATATACTTCTCATTTTCTCTTACTGTATCTTCCAGATTACTTTTATTAAAGTATTCCATCCCGGCTTTTGAACCGACAAACGCCAGCTGATTGCCCCTGAACGTTCCATTATGCTCAGCAGGTTTGAATATATCATATTCAGGCTTCATCAAAAGGATAGACATTGGAAGGCCGAATCCCGAAATTGATTTGCTTAGAATTACCATATCCGGTTTTATATCCGCTCTTTCAAATGAGAAAAATGAGCCTGTTCGTCCTACGCCAACCTGTATATCATCAACGACCATCAGGATATCATTATCATCGCATATCTGTCTTAGCCTCTTAAGCCAGTCTATCGGCGCAACATTTATTCCGCCTTCTGCCTGAACGGTCTCTAAAAATATGGCTGCAGGCTTATCTATTCCGGAATGATCATCCTTTAATACATTCTCAAGGTAATCTAGAGATGTATCCGTATCCTTAAACGAATTAAAATATGGCATAAATGATACATTTCCAAGAGACACCCCAGCTCCGATTCTAGAAAATCTGTCACCCGTCATGGAAAGTGCACCCAGAGACATGCCATGAAAAGCTCCCGAAAAAGCGAATACGTTATCTCTTTTCTTAACCTTCCTGCAAAGCTTCAATGCTGCTTCCACAGCATTCGTCCCAGTCGAGCCACAGCACATGACTTTATATTCAAGCCCTCTTGGTCTTAATATATCTTTTTCAAGCGTTTCTATAAATGCTTCCTTAGCCTCTGTATACATATCAAGTGCATGAATTATCCTGTCTTCAGACAGATAATCAAGTATGGCATCCTTGATATATTTATTGTTATGCCCGAAATTTATCGCTCCTGCACCTGCAAAGAAATCTATATATTTCCTGCCCTCTGTATCAGTAAGAATAGCATTCTTCGCTTTGCAAAACACTGTCGGAAACTTGCGACAGTAAGAACGTACCTCAGATTCATTTGTCTCAAAAACATCAAACTTCATTTATCAATTCTTTCCAGTTTTCTACAATCCTGCCAAGTTCATTGGTCTTAAGAATATTTCTTGCTTCTTTTCCAAGCCTTAACCGGACAGTGCTGTCATCCAAAAGTCTTTTTATGCTCTCTTTTAACTTGTCTTTATCATTAACAGGTATCAGTATACCATTGACATCGTTATCTATTATGCTCTTTGGTCCTCCGCAGGGACAATCAGTAGAAATGACAGGCAGTCCAAGCGCCATAGCTTCCATTAACGCATTTGGCAACCCCTCTGTATCAGAGGGCAGAACATATATGAGCGCATCCGCAATGTCCTGTTCTACATGCTTGCTGTCACCCGGAAGGAATATCCGATCTTTAAGATTTTTGCTATCTATCAGTTTTTCAAGTTCAGCTCTGTAGGGTCCTTCTCCGTATATTACTACATTTACATCTTTATAGTTATCAGCTATATCAGAAAATGCATCTATAAGCAGTCTGTGATTCTTATAATCAAACAGCCTTCCGGTTGCGACTATGTTTCCGCCTGTCTTTTTATCGCTTCCGGCTTTTCTTATATCGACTAATTCATTTGCTTTCTTTTCAAATTCTTTAAATATCGGGTTCGATATGACAGTGCATTTTTCTCTGAGTCTGCCGTCAAAAAAATCCGCCTGATACTTTGTCTGGCAAACGATCTTGCAGCAGTCTCTCAAGCAATACATCAACAGTAATCGATTTCTTCCACGGCTGTAATCGTCATAAGGATTTGATCTGACTGCGGCAATTATCTTATACCGCGTAAACTTAAGTGAGATAACTGCTCTTATGACACTAGACAGCATGAATACTATCACATTGCCAGGATCTTCTTTCTGTACATGTTTTCTAATCGCCTTTAATCTGTCAATCGGTGAAGAAATGCTTTTATCTTCATCGATTACGATGCGTTTAAGCCCTTCAGGCAATGCATACTCCAGTTCGTCCTTTGTATCCGTAAGTATCACGACATCATACGAAGGATCTTTGTTTAGCTGATCAGCTATGGTTATCAGGACCTTTTCAGCACCGCCTTTATTCAAGGAATGTATATAAAACAGAATCTTTTTACTCATCAAGTAATTACCCAAGATCTATCAGATCACCCAGCATCTTATCATACTCTTTTTTGGTAAATCTTTCAAATCCGGACCCGTCATAAAAAGTTATCTCTCCAAAATATATCCTGTCTTTTATAAGATACCAGTCAATCCTTGCATGGATCATATCTTTGGATATCATCTCAGAAAGCTCCAGCATCTTATCAAGCTTGTCCGGTCTTTTTGAAGCTACGCTTACAGGCTCACATCCTTCCTGTGTAATATCAAGCTTCTCCCATTCTCTGGTATAAAATGTCTGAGTATGCTCTTTGTCTTTGGTAAATCTGTTCTCATGGACTTCAATTAGTTTAGCCACGCCGTTAAAACACATGATCTTATAATCCTTAAGATCATCCCCGCTCTCATCAACCATGTATTTTTCTATGATGATCCTTGGTTTTACATCCTTATACGGCCACTCGCGATATGCCTTGTAATAATTTCGCTTCATGGCGATCTCTATCCTTTTACGAGCACTTTCTTTATCCCACGTATTTTTGTCAAGACATATCTCAACGCTTCCAGAATCATGAGTACATTTGATAACAAACTCATCGGGTAGGGAATCAAAATCTATATCCTCCCATTTATTGAATACTCCAAAACACGGGATAAGATATTCTTCTCCGAGTTTTTCAGTTATAAAACCTCTTACTTCATACTTGTCGACCATACGGCCATACTCTGGATTTCTGTCATACAGTTTTAGCCACTGCATTTTCTCATTGTATGTAACGGGATGATCTATATTGCACCTTGCCTTCATCTTGGCATGGTATAAAAGCTTAAGATATGCTTTATCAGGTATCCAGTCAAGATAGCCTTTTGCTGCAGGTGAAGTTATGAAGTATTCAGGATTGTTTATAAACTCTTTAATCTTTGACATTTCTTCTCCAGTTTTGCTACTCGATCTCTGTAACATATATTTTCACCGGTTTGGTCTGATAAACACCATCCTCTGCCTTAAGTATATCTATGATCTGATCATTATTCTCAATAATCTTATCTATCGTCTGATTTGCCAGAATAAAGATAGCTCTTCCCTGAGTCTTATCCTCCATCAGACAATCATCCCCTATGTTTGAACTCTGATACTTAGGGAAATAGTACTCTGTAGCTAAAATATGCTGATCGGTATATATGAATGTAGTCTCAGGATCGTATCCTTCTATATAAGCCTTAGCCTTCCAGAACTCCTGATTTAATCTGTAATCTTCCTTTATCACATATAAGAATGGTTTGATATTTGATATGATCATAAATATGACACAAAACAGACAAAAAAGCCAGTTCGGAATGTACTTCAATTTGAGCTCACCGATCTTTTTAGACATTATCCACCACAGAACTACAGCCGCAGGGTATATATATCTGTCCAAAAAGCACGGAAACAGTATGTAAGAAGCGACTTCTCCGACCACGACAGTCATAACTACGCTCATTATCCCGATTAAAGCAGAATAATCTAGCGAGAATTTCTCGCCATCTTCTTTTTTCCTTTTACTTGCAGAATAAAATAATGAATAAGCAAATACCAAAACAAATATCAGCTTATAATACTTACTGCTAAACGGCAAAAGGAATTTTATGCATGTGGAAACAGATGGGATATACGGGATCCAAAACCCTTTGCTCGTGAGTCTCAACATGGTCTGAAGCAGAACTATGAGCCACGGAGTATAGGCAAGGGCTGCAGTACACGAACATATTATGACAAGTTTGATATTATTCTTTTTGCATATTGAAAATATGAGTAAGCCTAGAAAAAAGAAACCGACTGTGATCAGAGCATAATAATGCGTATACGCAGCCGCAATGGAAAACAGCGTAAAAAGCAGGTAGTTACGCCTGCTTTTTACATCGTTTGATTTAATGATATGATCAAGTTCTATATATGCCAACAAACAGAACAGGGCCGCAAACCCGTACATTCTGATCTGGTTGTTATACAACACCGCATTTGGTGTAAATGAGATAAAGAATAAAAACAAAAATCCGGTTATGTATTCCTTATTTTTCTTTACATACAATAAAAGATATATACATGTGATCATAAATGGAATGAAGGAAACTACACGGAATACCATATAATTCTTTCCAAATATATCAGTTATGATCCTTACAATGAAATAATAAAGGGGCGGATGAACATCTTTTGCGGTCATTATAAGCATATCCTTTATGCTCTGATCTATTATCCTTACAGTAAATACTTCGTCAAGCCACAGATCATCAAGTCCTGTCCTTGCAAGGTTGACCAGAGCAAATACTGCAGTAAAAAGGATCAGTAGTATCCATTGAACCTGTTCAACCCTAGTTTTTTTCATTGCCTTATCCTCATTAAGATTTCTTTTATTGTTCTATACGCTGTATGATCTGGCTGGCAATGTGCTCTGCCAGAATCCTGTATCCTTCTTTGTTACAGTGTATACCATCGTATACATACTGTGCATTGATGTCGGGATCGTGAGAGTTTAAGAAATTAGTGTTATAAAGATCTATAACCTCAAACTCATACTCCTGCGCGATCTGATTAATTGCCTCGGAAAACCTTGACTGATGTACCATGTTGTTGGCATCAAGTGCAAAGACTGCATCTGCTAATATAGTAGACGGCGGAGTTATACATAACAGCTTACTGTAATGTTCATCATTATGCTGTCTGTATTCATATTTTATGCCACCTAGCAAAGCATCCAGATCTCCACAGAATGTACCTTCAGTCATTCTGTGTTCATATTCAAGTTCGCCAAACTGCCATTTGTTTTCAAACAGTATATCATTGCTTCCACCCATAAATATAATGATATCGCTGTCTTTGTCTATTTCTTTCCATCTTTGACACATGGGATAGTGGTCTACACAACAGCTTACTGTTGAACCTCCGATTCCGAGATTGACAACTTCTTTGCACCCCAATATCTCCTTCAACTGTGCAGGCCAGTTGTATTGATCCACTTCTCCTTCTTCGAGATTGTTACCAGCTGTAATAGAATCTCCCAAAACCGTGATCTTGACGTCTGAAAAATCTATCGTACTGTTTTCTATGACCATCTTGTCAAATGCGTTTACAGCCATAGTCTCATCATAAGAAGATCTCTGTGCTTCTTTTTCTTCCAATGTACAATCGGAATCAATGGTCGGATAATCCTTTATCCATTTTACCGGAGCCGATTCTATGCTTGAGGGATCTATTTCACTTTCTTGTTCTTCATCCTCTGAAGATTCTTCACTTTCTTCAGGAGTAACCTCAGGTGTAGCTTTTTTATCGAGCAGTTCCTGAAATTTCAATTCTGCTTCAAGAGCATAATCAGCAATAGCCTTATCTGCTTCAGTTTCATCATTCCCATCTTTATCAGGCTCTTCTTCAACTCTGACTTCCTTTTCGTCTATAACGTCAGGCTCTGTGATCAGCGCTTTAAGATGTATAGTACCTAATGTGAGAATGACACCCAAACACACACATCCTATTCTTATTAACCATTCTTTCATAATATCATCTCCTGTCTGTTAATAATCCTAGTCCTATGGTTAATATGATAATTTCCTTTTATGATGAAGAAACAAAGGAATGTTTAAGATTTTATTAACTTTCTTTCAGAACTTTGATCATTCCCATCCCAGAAATATAAAAGATTGGCAAATTATATATCATATATCTTGTAATGCATTCTATAACAAGCGATGTCCCAAGAACAGTACCACATATGAGTATAAGCGTCAGCAACATTGTCTGCGTCTGTCTGTTCCTTAAATCTTTCTTTAACAGTATGATAGTCAATACTATCGCTGTTATATATATCAGTACTGCATAGATCGAAAGAAACGATCTGTCAGTAGCAACGCTCCTGACAAATCCAAGGCATGCAATGATCATATAGTTTTTAATATATCTAGGAAATACATGCTTGAGCAACTGCATGGACGCTTCCTTGCATACTCTGTCTTCAATGATCATAAGATTGACAAACTCACTTGAATCTATCCCGTAGCGAGTCTCAATGACCTCTCTTATGTTTGGATCTATGTGATCAAAATTTATAGTCTCATGACCAGATTCGTGAAATCTTGCCTTTTGTATTATGCTTCCGGTCGCATCAGAAAAAGAAATGCCTTCTTCATCGATTTCCCTGACTATCCTGATATATGCCTGTCTCAAATCCTCGTCTACTAAATACTCTGCATCATTCTCATCACTGACATATACGATATTTGCCAAAAGCATCGGTCCCGAAGACACTGTTTTAACAAAATACCCAGTTTCAGCATAATTATACGCTTTTGTCAGAATACCTTTAACTCCAGTGATTGCCAAAAAAGCCAGAAGACATATCAGTATACTTATCAGTCTTTTCTTGATTGCAATATTTTTTTTCTCTATAAGTTTAAAACATATAACAAGCGTTTCAACAACAAGGCATATCACCATCTGTCCCCTTGTCATAGCAAGTATAAGTCCAAGCGAAGTATCTAACGTTACTGCTAAGACCATATCCTTTTTATTTGAATAATGTTCCCAGAGAATTCCAATCAGAACAGTAAACCAAACATAATAAAGAGATATGGTTATTCCCTCGGTCATGACAGTACTTGTCAGTACAAGATTAGTTTTGGAAGCAAGCGGTGTGATTATGTGCGGCGCAAGTAAAAGCACCAACACCCCCATCCTGAATAGACTTCTGAAATCATATATCCTTGATATGCGTCTGTATGTCCAGTAAATACATATGATTGCAAGGATATTCTGAAATATACCCAGTGGAATACGATATGATTCCCCTGAAATGGTCTGAAACAGCTGGATCAAGAGAGAATATACCGGTTCTCTCATTGGAAGCTGGTTTGCATACTGAAAACTGTCACCGCAGTCCACAACCTCATTAAATATCATAAAGTATGTAAATATACCCGCAATCAGAATAAATGCTACTATATCAAATTTGTGATCAAATAATCTCTTTTTTGTATTATCACTCATGACATATACTCCACATATTAATATATATCATTTTAAAGCGTTTGCCCACCTTTAATAAATTGTCTAAACATGGTAAAATATCGTTGTTAAATAATTATGATCTGGAGGAGTCCCATGAAGGTTGTTATACTTGCTGGTGGTTATGGCACGAGAATAAGCGAAGAGAGTCATTTAAAGCCAAAGCCGATGATCGAGATCGGTGACAAGCCAATCCTTTGGCATATCATGAAAGAGTACTCGCACTACGGATTCAATGAGTTCATCATATGCTGCGGATACAAACAGCATGTCATAAAGGAATGGTTCGCCGACTATTACCTGTATAACAGTGATGTTACTTTTGATTTCGCTAATCATAATGAAATGACCGTACATCAGAATGTATCTGAGCCATGGAAGGTAACACTTGTTGATACAGGTCTAGATACCATGACAGGCGGAAGAATAAAGCGAATACAGAAGTACGTCGGAGATGAGACCTTCATGCTAACTTATGGCGATGCAGTCTGTGACATAGATATAACTAAAGTTCTTGATTTCCACAAGTCTCACGGCAAGGCAGCTACAATAACCGCCGTCCCCGTCGGTCAGAGATTTGGAGTCCTTACACTTGATGAAACTGACTCCATTACGGCATTTCGTGAAAAGAGCGAGATTGACAGCAGCTATATAAACGGCGGATATATGATAATGGAGCCAAAGGTTTTTGAATACCTTAAGGATGATACCACAGTCTTTGAAAAAGAGCCGTTAAGCAGACTGTCTAGTGAAAACGAACTTAAAGCATACAAATACAAGGGCTTCTGGCAGTGCATGGACACCAAGCGTGAGAAGGATATGCTCGATGCCATGTGGAATAACGGAGATGCCCCCTGGAAGGTATGGTAAGCAAAAAAGCCTCAGCTGAGGCTTTTTTGATGTCTATTCATATACTGGCAGATCACTTACATCGTAAACAACTATGTTGTCACCGATTAGTCCTCCTTTATAGACTGCGTTGATCCATCTGATATTCTGTGCTATCACCTTTACATCATTCATGCTCACGTCCGTATACTCAAACGGTATCCTGAATGTATCCTCGCATACCGTATGGTACTCGAATTTCTTCTCACATGTTGTGTCAAGTACATCAGCCAATTTTTGATCAATTTCATACTGTGAAAGATTAAGGCTTATATAATCAAAATCATCGCCTGTCCTGTAAAGGTCGCCATCTTCTATTATATATTTACTCCAGTCAGTTACCTTTATCACAGTTCCGGGATATTCTTTATCGCACCATGAAGACGGTCCAAATCCCGTATAATACTGTGAGATCATATTTTCAGGTGTAATAGATGCCTCTTTGCAATCTTTTCTCTGAACAAGCCTGCTGTCCCTATCATTGGCAGATGCAACAACGCTTACAAGAACAGATGCAGAAAGGATATCAATAACTGCTACAGTCATCGCTGCAGCACCTATGGCTTTAAGATACTTCTTTGAAGAATCCATTAGCATCATACATCCACATGATATCATCATGATCTCTATAAAGTATAGTTCCATCCCCCATCTTGAATACTGCCTGTTAAGGAAGCAGAGGATCAGTATCTTTAGTATCCCAACAAGGAGTATCAGATATTTCTTAGATCTGTTCTTAATAAGATATGCCATACCAAGAGCAAAAAGCAGGATATAAATAATGCCACCTATATGACAGAATCCGTATTTAATGTAATTGAGAAGCAAAACAGCGTACGGATAACCTTCTGATCCGTCATAAACAGCGATATTGATAAACCCGTCTATAATGGTCTTTTTAAGATTTATCATTATATTTGGTGCAAATAAAAGCATCCAAAGATAATAAGATATGATAGCGTTAAAACCTTTCTTGATAAAATCCTTTACACCATCATTTGAAACTAAAAGGACTACTCCTACATAGCCTATTCCTACCGCACCATGCCATTTTTCGAGTGTAGCCATGGCTGCGCCCATACTCATAAGGATAATATATATATTCTTTTTATTATCCATATATCTTAAGGAGAACAGCATTGTAAGAGTAAGGAAGAATAAAACAGGAACGTCACCGGTTACCTGTTTTGACAGACTCACATAATAGGGAAACAGCGCCATAAAGACAGCCATTATGCTGCCCAGATGTTTTTTTATATTGTTACCTATAAGAAATGAAGTATATATTGTGGCAGTACTTAACAGGATGCTGAAAACACGCACAACAAAATATGCTTCGATCATAGTAGCCGTACTCAGCTCCAGATGCTTAAGTCTCGCACAGATATATACAGGAATAGCCGCAAATTTTGTCACAAACTGTGCCGGATAATATACATAATCGGAATACAGCAGTTTTGTATCAGCCATAAGGATTGCAGGATTTACAAGCTTGCATTCATCCGGCTGCCAGCTTCCTACCAGTCCCCAGTTATATCCTATTATCCTTAAAACAAACCCAACGATAAGCGCTGATATAAGTATGATGCAGTCCGGTCTGTTTATATTGTAAAATTCGCAAAATTCTTTTCTGTGATTTCTGTCAAATATATTTACAGGCTTAATAGCAAATCTTGTTTTTAGTTTATCATTTCTGCTAATGATAAACATTGTTAAGATTGCGATCACAAATGATATGAATCCGATAACAGCTATAACCTTTATGCTTGCTGCCTTTTCTTCATCGAATGCAAATACTGCTCCATCCAGTATATATGTTATTATCAGTGTAGCGATCACAGCTGTTACTGCTCTCGATATTGTTTTGTTCTTTATCATTATGTCCCTCTTACAGACCTGCGATCTTACTTTCTATATATTCTTTCCATTTGGCATTGACTATATCGGGAGAAAGAATTTTAGATATCTTAGTCGCTTCTTTTCCAAGCAGTTCTCTCAGATTCGCATCATTCATCAATCTCACGAGCTGCTTTTCAAGTTCTTTTTCATCATCTACAGGAATGAGTATGCCATTCTCATCATGCTTTATAAGATCTGCAGGTCCACCACACGGACAATCTGTAGATATACATGCTAGTCCAAGTGCCATGGCTTCTATAAGCGCATTTGGCATGCCCTCCTGTTTCGAAGGCAGCACAAATATTGATGAATCCTTTATGTATTCCTTTACTCCTGACACCTGTCCGTGGAAGACTATCCTTTCATCCCTATACTCGTTTTGAAGTTCTTCTTTTGATTCTCCGTCCCCGTAAAGATGAAGGCTCCAGTCAGGATACCCATCCTTTATCTTATCAAATACTTTGAGTACCATCTTCTGGTTCTTGTTTTTATCTATCCTTCCAACCAGAATTATCTCGTTTTTTCTTCCTTTTTCAAAACCCTCGCCTATAAATGATCCATCAATGGAATTAGGCATGACAACAGCTTTCTTTTTAAGATATCCAGGCAAAAATTCAACACCTGCTGTAGTCTGCATGATGATACCCGATGCAAATCTAAACATAAAAAAAGACAGTGGCTTAAAGAATCTTCCTTCAAGTTCTCTAGCCGGGTTACTTCTGATGCTTACAACTACCGGAATATTTAATCCTCTGGAAGAAGCGATCGCCATCAGATTGTTCTTTCTGATAAATGATACAATTATATCAGGCTTTATCTCTTTCCAGATATTCTTTAGCTTCTTTATCCTGTTTCTGAGGTTAGATATACGTGAATCACATTCTTCCTCTTTTGTGATATCCGCAACTATCCTGTCAACACCTTCGGGAACCTCGTATTCAGGCTCATCTATGAGCTTTGTAACAAGATACACCTTATAACCCTGCGACTTAAAGTACGCCGCAAGGTTTACCATGACATGTTCTGCGCCCCCTCTTGCGAGACTGCCGATATAAAATGCAATTGTCTTTTGCTTAGCTTCGTTTGACATTTATAATCTATCTCATATATGCACAGTACCACTGCTGAAAAACAAGATAAGCCCAACAGATCTTGGAATAATTGTTTCCGCTTAAAGGTCCTGCATCACCTGTTGAAAGATAGCGGTTTACTATCTTTTTTACTTCATTTTCATCAAACAGTCCCTGTTCCCTAATAAAACTTTCCTGTGAATACTCAAGTAACTGCTCTTTAAGAGGACCTCTCATCCATTTATCAAGTGGTACTCTGAACCCTCGCTTGGGTCTGTCTAAGAGTTCCTTTGGTACCAGATCGTGTGTTATATCCTTTAAGATATGCTTCTTGTCGCCGTTAGAATACTTGAATTCATGCGGTATCCTAAAAGATGTCTCCATGACTTCCTTATCAAGTATTGGGCATCTGCTCTCAAGGGAGTATTTCATTGAGGCCCTGTCTACCTTGCACAGTATATCTCCGGGCAGATATGTTTCCATGTCAACAAGCATTCTGATTATCTGCCAGTCTTTTGCATTATATCTATCCTCTATCTCATACTTGCATGACAGACTGTCATCACAAAGAATCATTCTGTTAGCCGCTTCTATATAATTCATAGAACTTAGCTGCGTTTTTGTGAGTCTGTTTCTGTTTTCTGCTATGACTCTTACCTTAAAGGGAAGTCTTTTGTATACTTCAGTCTTTCTAAGATGAGTAATACCAGCCACCCCATTGACAGCAGCACCAAGCTTATCCAGTTTCTGAGCCTGTGCAACATTTTTATATATGTTATAACCGCAGAAAAACTCATCCCCTCCGTCACCTGATAGTGCTACAGTAACCCTTTCCTTTGCAAGCTTTGATACGAGCATGGTCGGTATCTGAGATGAGTCAGCCATAGGTTCATCAAAGTATTTCGGTATGCTTTCAACCAGATCATACATCTCTTCTTCTGTTATATACCTTTCGGTATGGTCTGTCCCAAGATACTTTGCTACCTCTTTAGCATACTCAGCTTCATTGTAATCCCTGTCACCAAAACCTATCGTAAAAGTCTTTACAGGTTTGTCACTTATACTTGCAGCCAGAGCAGTTATCAATGTCGAATCATATCCTCCGCTTAAGAAAGTACCAAGAGGAACATCAGCTATCATCCTTCTTCTAACGGATTCGGTCAGCTGATTTTTTAACTCTTTCTTTGCATCATTGTAATCAGTGATTATGTTTTTACTAAATGATTCATATATATCAGCTATATCCCAGTACTTTTCCTTTGTTAAATGACCGTCCTTAAATGTCATGATCATTCCGGGTTCAAGCTTGTAAACATCTTCGAATACGGTATCTGGATGTACTATGTACTGCTGGGATATGTATCTAGCAAGTACTCTTTCATTGATATGCTTTGCAAAACCCGGATAGTTCATTATGGGCTTTAACTCTGATGCAAATATCAATTTTTCCTTGTCATAGTAATAATATAGCGGTTTCTTGCCTATGCGGTCTCTTGCAAAGATGACTTCGCCACTTTCTCTGTCAAATATGGCTATCGCAAACATACCGTTAAATCTGTCAAAGCACTTTTTCCCCCATTTAAGATATGCCGCAATAATTAATTCGGTATCGCATCCGGTCTTAAACTCATATTCAGGTATCTGATCCTTTAATTCAAGAAAGTTATAGATCTCTCCATTAAATACAACACTTACTCTTGGAATAGAGCCGTCTGTTATGGGTGAGTGCATCGGCTGATGACCTAGTTCAGACAGATCCATTATGGATAATCTTCTTTGAGCAAATCCGACATAGTATCCGTTCTTTGCTTCATAGATCTCAACACCGCTGTCATCGGGGCCACGATGTATCATCGTATCGTTCATAACTCTGAGCTGTTCAATTGTCACATTATCCCTGGAGATAAATCCGCATATTCCGCACATGTATTATTCCTTAAAGTGATGCAAATATCTCTTCATACTGCTTCGCTACAACTTGAGCATCAAATCTTTTGCAGGTAGCCTTTATTATATCTTCATCCCAGCTTTGTTTAAGAGCTATTACAGTCTTTTTAGCAAACTCGTCTGTATCGTCCTGATCTATGAGAAATCCGTTAACTCCGTCTTCTATAATCTCAGACGGACCTATCGGGCAGTCATAGCTTACTACAGGTATACCACAGCCGATAGCCTCTATGAGCGCATTGGGCATGCCTTCATACTGTGATGTTAAAACTACGACATCACAATCTTCATACACGTTTTCCATATCTTTTCTGATACCGTCAAATATAACACCACTATCCAAATTAAAATCTGAAACAAGTTTTTTGGTCTGTTCTATTAGGCTTCCATCACCAACAAGCCTAAGTATAGCTTCAGGCAGTTCTTTTTTTATCTTTTCAAAAGCCCTTATCAGATGATCCGGCTGTTTTTGAGGATCTATCCTTCCTATGAAGGTTATCCTGTTGCCTTGCGCTTTGTTTCCTTTTCTTAATACATCAACCTTTGATATAAGATCGCTACTCACAGGATTGTATATTACCTTTAGCTTGTCATCAGAAACAACCTTTGAATCAACGAGCATCTTTCCCATAGCCTTGCACTGGGCAATGACCACATCCATGTCCTGCATCTGAATCTGTGATCTCTTTAGATAATTTTCAACCACGGGAGAGACGTTATCTTCCTTTGCCAGAGATATATTTACATTGTTGAGTATCCTTACAACAAGCTTTGTATCTACCAGTCTTAGCTTTTTAAGTTTATTTAGGATTATAGCCATCTCCATCCCGAAGATGAACATAAAGCCCGGCCTGTTTTTTCTGATGTATTTAAGCATCGGAAGCGCTGCATACCTTAATCTGCTCACTCCCAGCTCATGGACCTTTACACTGCTGTCAAGAAGATGAGTGTTCACATCGTTATCAAGGTTAAGAACCACTATATGAACTTCATGTTTTTTTGCCCATTCATTAGCAAGATTTACGCAGACTCTTTCCGAGCCTCCTATCCCCATATGAGCTATAAAGATATGTATCTTCATCTGTTTTCATCTATACCTTTTTCATACAGATCGGTATAATATCTTACCTGATTGTTTACATCATAATCACTGTCTAACATGATCTGCTGTATAGCATGGTTATCTCTTAGTCTCTCATTCCAAAGAGCATTTACAGGCAGATCACCATAGATCGAATTGATCTTATTTGCCCATTTCTTTGAATCATTATTCAGGCTTTCAAATTCGACAAGATCTGTTGTTTTTGCAAGTCTTGTCACGCTGTCGGAAACAAGGCATCTAAGTCCTGCTGCCTGAGCTTCTATAACCGACCCAGGCATGCCTTCATAGATTGAAGGAAATACAAAAGCATCAAACGCCTGATAGAATGGAGCTATCGGACTCTGATTTCCTGGAAGTATCACTTTATCCTCAATGGATAGTTCCTTTATATGATCCCGTATACTCTCCTCAAGAGGCCCCTCCCCCAAAAGCATAAGTACTGCATCATCTCTCATCTTTATGAAATCGTTAAACACATCGATCAGGAACAGATGATTCTTTGCTTCGTGAAAGCGTCCGGTATGACCTATCACAAACTTATCGGTTACGTTGTACCTGTTTCTTATCCTCTCTCTTTCAGAAGTATTTGCAGCATAATCCGTAACATCTATCGCATTTGGCATTATCTTTACGAGACCATCTGCATAGCTGTGTTCACCAAATACCGATCTTGCGGCAAGATCAGAGCATGCTATCATCTTGTCACATCGTTTTGAAAGATTCTTTCTTAGCATGTTTGTCAATATGCCTTTTATGCCGCTGTCTACTCCTGCGCTTCTTGCATGCGCTATGGTTAGAGGTATCCCTGATGCTTTCGCTATCGGCAGATAGATTGATGCCGTACTGGTCATATGACCATGAACTACAGCATAATCATTATGCTCCTTAAAGAATGTCTTTACCGCATCCGTATACTGTTTATGATTATATATCCTGTAAGGCATGATCGTATAAACATGCCCTCCAAGACCCTCTATCTCTTCATCAAAATGTCCTGTGTGCCCTTTTGTTACCAGAAAGTCAAACTGTACACGATCTCTGTCCATATGTCTGTACAGATCCATGACACGGCTTTCCGCTCCGCCGAGAGTGGTACTTCCAAGCACCTGTAAAACTCTTATCATCTTTATTTCCCTACTGCTTATGTATCACGGTTCCTTTGCTGGCTTTTTTGCTGACCAGATAGTGTTTGGCTGTTGCCATCAGATATTCCCTTATATTTCCAAATATCGATCTTTTTACTGGTTTGATATTAAGATATTCATCGAATGAAATGAACTTATCTCTGTTTTCATTAAGCATCTTTTTGAATGCTTCAATGCCTTCATCAGACATCGTATTTGTATGCAGCACAAACGTACTGTAACCTTCCTTATCACTGATGCAATCTTTTCTTCTACTGCTTATAGGATAAAAAGTTATGCCATCTCTGATATAAGGGCTGTTTCCAAACCCGTCGGTTATTCTGTTTATGCCGTTTACCTTTAATGCCTTTAGAGTGTTCTTATCAAATGTATGACCGGGAGCCATAAACACGATCGGGTTTATGCCCCATTCTCTAAGCTGTGACAGACCCTGTCTTATCATGACTTCCTGTTTGTCATAATCCACACCGGCAAACTCTGAGAACTCATTTATAGGAAACATTCCTTTATCTTTAGTGGTATACAGATGATTATATCCGTGAAGAGCTATGATCCAGCCTTTTTTTTCAAGATCACGAACAAGCTCGTCAAAATCCTCGTGCGGCTTTTCTATACGCAGAGTTTCATCCTTACTGTACGGAACCACCCCGATGAGCGGTCTTAGATCTGCCTCTTCAAGGATTACTTTAACTTTATTAAATTTCTGATAATCCATATCAGGAGTGATATCATCCATACGAATAGCAGTTTTCATAGCATCTATTGTACCATATATCCTTAAACACAAAAAGACCGCATTTCTGCGGTCCTTTGTATGTTTACTACAGTCTCCAGTATGAGTAATCCTCTCCTGAAAATGTATCCTTGTTATATAATCCCTTGATATCAGCAAGGACTTTCTTTGCATTGCTAGGATTAAAGAATCCGTCGATATCGGTCTTTGAGATCTTTAGGAATTCGTCATGAGCTACTGCCACGATAACTGCATCCATGTTCTTTATATCCTGCATGCCGGCAAACTCTATTCCGTAAAGTCTCTTTGCTTCATCAGCATCAGCAGTAGTATCTACAACCATAGGAGTGATACCGTATTCCTTAAGTTCATTATATATATCTATAACCTTTGTATTTCTTGTATCGGGGCAGTTTTCCTTAAATGTGAATCCAAGGATCGCAACCTTTGCATTTCTTACAGGAAGATCTGCTGCAATGAGTTTTTTTACTACACTCTCCGCAACATATTTACCCATATCGTCATTTATACGTCTTCCTGAAAGGATGATCTGTGAATGATATCCGAGCTGTTCAGCCTTATATGTCAGATAGTAAGGATCCACTCCTATGCAGTGGCCACCTACAAGTCCTGGGAAGAATTTTAAGAAATTCCACTTTGTTCCCGCTGCCTCTAGAACGGCCTTGGTATCTATTCCCATCTTGTGGAAGATGATAGAAAGCTCATTCATGAACGCGATATTGATATCTCTCTGGCTGTTCTCTATAACCTTTGCAGCCTCGGCAACCTTTATAGATTCGGCTCTGTGAACACCTGCCTCGACAACAAGTTCATAAACCTTGGCTACTTCATCGAGTGTCTCTTCATCCATACCGGAAACAATCTTTGTGATGGTCTCAAGTCTGTGAACCTTGTCACCCGGATTTATTCTTTCAGGCGAATATCCGATCTTGAAATCTACTCCGCATTTAAGTCCTGATTCCTTCTCAATTATCGGCACACATATATCCTCAGTAACACCAGGATATACTGTAGACTCAAATACTACAATAGAACCTTTTGTGAGATTCTGACCAAGAAGCCTGCTCGCTCCTTCCACGGGGGTAAGATCCGGTGTATGGTCATCATTTACCGGTGTGGGAACGGCTACGATATGAAACTTGGCTTCCTTTAACTTGCCAGGATCAGCAGTAAACTCTACAGTTGTGTTCCTTATCACATCATTACCGACTTCATTTGTCGGATCTATCCCGTTCTTATATAGATCTATCTTTGCAGCATTCAGATCAAATCCGATAACCTTGACCTTTCTTGCGAATGCTACCGCTATAGGCATGCCAACGTATCCAAGCCCCACAAGTGCTATCTTCTCTTCGCCAGCTACAATCTTATCATATAAACTCATCATTTCCTCCATTCATATCAATAGAAATCAAACATTGATATTTTACTCCAAATAACATTATAAAACAAGTTTATCCTGTGAAACTCAACTTTAAAGCATGAGTATTGCGCACTAATATAATGCAAGGTATGAACAGTTATGCTATAATCACTCATTGTATGAAAGCTTTGTTTGATTCCAAAAACAAACTATATATAGTAATCTGTATCACCATGCTGTTAATTTCCATATCGATCATGGCTATATACTGCAGCGGCGATGATATATACGGAGATGAAGTCTTCTCTATGGGCTTTGCAAATAATACGGAACTGCTCTTCCTTACTCCGGGCGGAATGGAAAGACACGCGGTTGGCGGCTGGATAAGCGGCGACTATATAAGAAGCTATTATGCCGTTGATGAGGGAGAGTCCTTTAACCTCATAGGGTGCGTAAGGCAGGCAAGGGATGACGTTCATCCGCCTCTGTATTTTATGTTGCTTAATGCATTCTGCAGTTTTGCTCCAGGAAAAGCCACTGCATTTCCCGGACATCTGATAAATGTCATTGCATGTACTATCCTGCTTGTTATGATATATCTGATCTCATTAAAGATAACGCATGACAGGATTAAATCATTTATACCAGTGATCATAATGCTGGGAACACCGGCACTTGAGACAGAAGTTACATATATTCG
The DNA here is from genome assembly GCA_016290615.1 of Lachnospiraceae bacterium. Classification (GTDB taxonomy): domain Bacteria; phylum Bacillota; class Clostridia; order Lachnospirales; family Lachnospiraceae; genus Colinaster. The sequence goes on from JAEEUS010000040.1 coordinate 21,304, forward strand.
TATGTATGCACCGTTGTGTACACTTCTGCTTATATATATGTATCTGTGCATGCTTTTGACAGACGAAAAATATGATCGAAAGCCATTATATATAATACTTGGACTTATAACGACGATCGGGACA
>JAEEUS010000112.1 GCA_016290615.1 Lachnospiraceae bacterium
GCTGTCTGCACCTGCTTTAAGAAGTGTCTCTTTTGATGCGCCGCTGCCTACAACGCCGTTAACATTGTATTTATCCGTAATCTCATCAACAAGGCTCTTGTCAGTATCGACTACAGTTACATCATATGCTTCATTTGAAAGAACCTTTGTCAGATAGCTTCCCGCTCTTCCCAGACCGACTATTATGATCTTCATAGACTCCCACCTTTCATGACCGACTTATTTAAGATCCTGTTTGCTTTATGCTTCTCAAGTGCAAAATATACTTTCTTTACCGTAAGTCCCTGTACGAGTACGGTAAAGAAGATCGTAAGATATGTAACATTCATGAATACATCGTTTATTTCCTGAGGAAGATATTCCGCAGTTCCTATGGCAAGCGCCAGAGAAAGTCCTCCCTTTAGCGCAGACCATGTCATCAGTGTCGTAAATTCGCCAAGGTTATAATTTCCCGGGATGTGCTTTCCGGTAAGGATGCTGCTCACAAACACGCCCATGGCTCTTGAGAATACGAGTACCAGGATAGCTGCTGGTATAAGTATGCATATATAAGGACTGATCCTCAGATTAAGGATCAAAAGCCCTATCATTACAAACAGTATCGCATTTAAGATGCTCTCTATTATCTCCCAGAAATCCTCGTAGTATTCCCTGTTATCGATGACCTTTACTCTTCTTTCCATCTTGTCCATCGAATATGAGAAGAACATGCCGCATACAACGGATGCGATGACACCCGAAAATCCCATATGCTCGCATATCATGTAAACAGATGAAACGTCAAGAAGCGATATGAGGATATATCTTATGGGATCCCTTGTAAGCTCCATGAGCCTGAAGAGTATGAACGATACAATGAGAGCCACCGCTATCGCACCGACTATCTCCTTAAACATCAGTTTTGCAAAATTGCTGTCTGAGCTGTGTATGATTATGGATCTTACAAATATGAACAGCGTTACGCCCGTTCCGTCATTGAAAAGCGACTCGTTTTCTATGACTGAGCATACATTCTTTGAAAGTCCTATCTTGTTAAGAATGCCCGTTGCAGCGATCGGATCCGTGGGAGATACCACGCATCCGAGTAAAACGCACATCCATATATCCATCGGGATATTAAACGCTGATGCAATAAGAAAGAATATCGCACCGTATAGAAATGATGAGATAAGCGTTGTTAAAAGCGCTAACAGACATATGGGGCGAAGGTTCTGCTTAAACTTTCCCATGTTTACCTTGCTTGCTCCAGCAAAGAGCATGAAGCACAGCACTCCGTCCATGAGGTATTCCTCAAAACCGAAGTCTCCCAGATTGTCTATGAAGCTGTTTAGCGGCGTTGTTGGGAATAAGATCCTTACAAGAGCAAGAATGAGCGCTATGATCAGCGAAAAGAATATAAGGGCAATATCACTCTGGATATGAAATATCCTCTCATTGACAATGCCTATAAATACGATAAATGCCAGTAATATTATTAAAAATAGTAGTATGTTCATGACTCCACCCGTTCATTTAACAACAACATATAGTATAGCACATTCCTGTCCTATACTCCAAATATATGTATACAATTATTTTGCGGACATGTTATACTATCCTTGATTGTAAATCGCATAATGTAAAGGGGATTGTAATGGGTAAGAAATCAGTTAAGGAAAATAAGAATATCTATCATGTAAGCCGTGAAGAGACCGGCATGTCGCGTGAAAAGGCAAGCGAGGCAATGGGATTTGTATCTCCGGAGAGGATAGAAAAGATCGAGAGCGAGAAATCACTTCCTCATCCCGATGAGGTACTGGCTATGAGCAAGTGCTATAAAAAGGCTCAGTTATGCAACTACTACTGCTCGCATGACTGTCCCATAGGCATAGAATACATTCCTGAGATCCAGCTTAAGGATCTTTCGCAGATAGTTCTCGAGATGCTGGCTACTTTAAATTCCATAAACGATGACAAAAACCGTCTCATAGAGATAAGCGCAGACAGCGAGGTCACCGAAGATGAATTTGTGGATTTCATAAGCATACAGGACAAGCTGAACAAGATCTCATGTACTGCGGATTCACTTCAGCTGTGGATCAAGAACATGATAGCCGAAGGCAAGATAGACGAGGCAAAACTTAATTCAGTAAAAGAGTAAATAAAAAAGGGAAGCGTGATATGTACCCAGAATCCTGGACACATTGACGGCCCTTTTAGGTGAAACGCATGGATGCTTCCCTGTACTTTACAGGGGGCATCCATTTTGTTTTCTTCTGGATCCGTTCATTGTTGTAATAATCTATATATTTACGGACTGCGTCCGAGAACTTCTCAAAAGATGTATATTCTTTTTCATATCCGTAGAACATTTCGTTCTTTAATCTCCCGAAAAATGTTTCCATGATACTATTGTCATAGCAGTTGCCTTTGCGCGACATCGACTGAATGATCCCATGCTCTTTCAAGGTGTTTCTGAAGTATTCGTGTTGGTACTGCCAGCCCTGGTCGCTGTGGAATATCAGCCCGGATACATCCGGGAACCTATAAAAAGCCCCGTCCAGCATCCGGCGAATCTGCTCCAGGTTTGGCGACTTTGACAGGTCATATGATATGACTTCATTCGTGTTCATATCAAGGATTGGTGACATATAGCACTTCCCCCAGGAAAGGCTGAACTGTGATACATCGGTCGTCCATTTCTCAAGCGGAGCCGCCGCGCTGAAGTCCCTGTCTATGACATTTGCAGCAACCTTTCCGACTTCACCCTTATAGGAATGATATTTCTCCTTCGGCCGGTTTCCTTTCAGCCCCATAGCTTTCATCAGACGCTGGACGCGCTTATGGTTGACCGTCTTTCCCAGGTTCATCAGCTCCGCATGGACCCTGCGTACTCCGTACCGACCCTTATGGCGGTCAAAGATATCCTCAATCTCTTCAATCAGATCCTTGTTTCTTTCAGCCACAACATCTGTTTTAGATATCTCGAAATAATAGGTGGATCGTGCAAGCCCCATGGCTTTCAGGAGGTGCTTCAGCTGGTACCCTTCTTCCCGGAGTTCTTTGACAATCGCTGCTTTTTCGCCTTGAGACGCGCAGCTTCTTTTTCTTCTCTCAAGGCGATCTCTTTTTTTATTATGGCATTCTCCGCCTTGATATATTCATTCTCTGCCCGTAAGCGTATGAGTTCTTCGTACTCCGACTCTTCGAGTTTCCTTGGGTTGTTATGATTGATCTTCTTCATTTCCGGATCCTTTGGCCTTCTGCCTTTTTTCAAATCTACAAGGCCATTGTATCCCATTGTTTGATATTTGCGAACCCATTGATATAATAATCCGGTGGCGATCCCGGCTTCCACTGCAACGCTCGTCATTGATTTTCCTGCCAGGACCTGCGCTACCAGTTCATATCTGCTTTCAGGCGTCCAGTTTTTGTTGCGGCTTTGATGTTTCAGCACTTCCGGTCCATTGGACTCCTCTAAACGCACCCATTCTCTTATCTCATAACGGAAGCGTTTTTGTTTAACACCTTCTGGAGTTTCCGGCCACTTTCCCTCCCGGTACAGTTCAACACATCTTCTTTTAAACTCATATGAATATCGCATAGTAAAACCCCCTTCCCTGGTTGTCCAGGAAAGGGGGTACATATCAGCGACCGCTTCCCTATTTTTTTATCCTTTTTAGTCTGTCTGTCATCATACCGATAAGTAGAGGCAGGCTCAGACCAAGGATCAGATATATCCATTTGAACTCTTCCACACCCTGAAGTGTGGCAACATAGTAAACATCGCTCTTAAATGCAGTGACATCCATACTGCATCCTGTCATATACATTACGGCTTTTATCAGCATGAACACCAAAAGATGATGCATCATAATATCGTATGTGTGGTCTGACAGCGCAGATACTGCCTTATATGAAAGCTTATCTTTGTTTATCCGTGATGCCAGGATTTTTGATACTCTAAGCCACAGTGCTATTCCCGTAAATGTTGTTATAAACGGAGTAAGAACCGAACCCGCAAATCCCGTTACCCATACCGTACTGTATGCAAGTCCGCCAGTAACATATATCAGTATCAGATTGATCAGTATAAGTATCGGGAAATATATGACTGAGGTCAGCCTGTCTCTTTTTTCAAGATCAATCCTATACAGTCTTCCAAACTGATAGGCAGGTGCCATTAACATGAGCCTTCCGGGAAGCTTGTACCAGTCATATACACTTCCTCTTTTGGCAAGAGCCACTACAGTCATTCCGACTAAAAGATAAAGAAGCATTAACATCCATTCACTTACTGCGTCACGTTTTTTTGTGAGCATATGCCAGATCTTTCTTGCCAGTATGTCGCAGATCTGAAGTAAAAACAGCGCAGGCACAAACCATGCAGGTGCGTTGAGTCCGAATTGATGTCCGCCCACAAATGGCGCGATAAAAAGATTGTAGAGCGTTATATCGGATCCGACATTTATATCTGCCTTTTTAAGAAGCAAACAGATAATTCCGTAGATTACGTTCCATATGAAATACGGTATCATCAGATGCTTAAACTTCCTG
>JAEEUS010000041.1 GCA_016290615.1 Lachnospiraceae bacterium
ACCGCTGAGGATGAATCATTATATCCTCCGGTATTTGCATACAACTGCTTTGAGCTTTCCATTATCACATCAAGATAATCCTTCGCAGATGAAACCTTTGACTGAGAAGCTGTTGCTGTAGTAGCACCGTCTTTGCTGTCTGCGGTTGCCTTCTCTGTATCTGCTACTGGTTTCTTAGCTTCCGTAAGCTTTGAAAGAATATCCTTGGAGTTTGCAGAAGTCTTTGTACTGTCAGCAGAGGAAGCCACATCACTCTTGTAATATGCCTTCATAAGCTTCCCGTATCCGCCGCTCTTAATGCTCGCATAATCGGAAAGATTAATGCCGTACATGCTGTTCGCACTTGTTGCCTTCGAGTTCATGTTGTTGAACAGATAACTATAATCATTTCTCATAGATATGTTCATAATTGACCTCCTTGTCAATTAAACAATCGGCGAAACAATCTCCTACTCCTAGTACCATGGTACTACATCTATAGAAAAAAATCAATAGATCACACTAAATTACTTTGGCTTTTTAAGACTGTATATTCCCCAGTTTGCATTCTCTTTATCAGTCATCCAGTGAAACCCGTCATCATTTTCGTCAGTGCTGTGATCGTTATCATCGCCCTTTTTCCACACAGGTTTCTTATTAGTCGTACTTACCTTGTTTTCAACACATGGTTTGAAACTGCCGCTTAAGCCTGTAGCAAACCAGTCGTAAGAAACCCCTTTATTATCTATAGTCATGATGTAAAGTTCACCGTCGTAATAACCGTTTTTAAAGCTTCCTACGACATTCGCTATAGTCAGCTCACCTGTTATCTGATCAGTCTGATATGTATAGTGTTCCTGGCCGTTACCGTTTGGAAGGTCATTTTTAAACTGGCCGTTATACATATGCTCCATTACGCCGGTATAGCTTCCTACCTTCGCGGTCTTTGTATCGGGATAAATCCTTAGCCACATACCACTTCCGCTTCTGAGACCTTTGTTCCATTCGCCGAAGTAGTATGTATCGTTTTCATATATGGCCAGTCCCTTGCCGTTAGGAACGTTGTTGGCATCCGTTTCACCGTAGTAGTAATACTCTCCGCTTCCCGAAAGCTCCTTTGTCAGCATTCTGACTCTTTCAAGACGTATTAGATCTCCTACTGCCTCCAGGTGATAATCATCCCAGTAACCGAAAAGCTCCGCCATCTGATTATCGTTGTTTCTGATCTCCTTGCAGCCTGCCTTGACATAGAATTCATTTTCAGGAGTCTTGGTTTCATCAACGACAGTTTCAGTCACAGCCGCTGTTACGGTCGCAGGCTCTTCGTTATCCGGATCAGATTCAACCTTTATCGCGGCAGGAGTTATCATTTCCTCCTTAAGATCAACCTCTGTTACCTGAGGTTTTACCTTTACGATCGATGAATCACCGTCATCTATATTCAGGAGTAATACGACTGCAACTATCGCCAAAACGATGATCAGCGCAACTCCTCCTATTGCAATTATCTTGTCTTGTTTTTTCATAGTCTTATTATATATCCGCGTCTGCTTTATGCAAATGAAGATTTTTTTAAGATTTTATTAAATTAAGTCTTGACACGATAGGCGATTAAGTAATATTATATCTGAGTACGTTTCGGGATGTGGCTCAGGTGGTAGAGCGCCTCGTTAGGGACGAGGAGGTCGCAAGTTCAAGTCTTGTCATTCCGATCAAAGGATTCCATATACGGGATCCTTTTTTGTTGCATTATAATAGCCCGGTCATATGACCGGGCTTTATATCTTATCAATCCCAAAGGTTTTGCGGATACTCTCCGTCATCCTTCATCTTTTTGATCGCTGCACTTACAAGCGGCTTGTCCTCCTTGTATGTCACACCGTGCCATACATCACTTGTAGGAAGCATCTTTGCCGTAGCTTTTCCTTCGCTTAACAGTTCATCAACAACAAACGGAAGGAAGAATTCTCCCTTTAGCGGATTATCCTTAAGCTTCTCATCCAAAAAGATCTTAAAGCGCTTCTCAAGCTCATCAAGAATTGAATGAGTGAATCCCCACATGTTCATCGATACATAGCTTTCCTTGGGAAGCTTTATCCAGGTGTTTCCATCATCCTCGGTATATTCCGCATCGTCTCCGTGCTTTTCGATACGTGTACGCTCATTGATCTTTTTAAGATTGCTCTCATCATCAACCACGCATACACCTCTGGCAACAGAACCGTTCTCCGTTAATGTATTATGCAGTTCGTATCCTACAAAAGCATATCTGTACTTATCATCATCATTTGCATTTTTAAGAAAGTCAGCTATCTTTTCAAAAGCACCCCTGCCATAGAAATCATCTGCATTGATAACCGCAAAGTTTCCTTTTATGGCATCCTTTGCACAAAGTACTGCATGTCCGGTTCCGTAGGGCTTTTCTCTTCCTTCTGGGATCGAATAGCCTTTCGGCAGCCTGTCGAGCTCCTGATAGACGTATTCCACTTCGATATGCTTTGATATCTTATCACCGATTGCAGCTTTAAAATCCTCTTCTATTGCTTTCTTGATGATAAATACGACCTTGGAAAAACCTGCTCTCACAGCATCGAATATGCTGAAGTCAATGATAATGTCACCCTGCTCGTCTATCTTGTCTATCTGCTTTAGTCCGCCGTAACGTGATCCCATCCCTGCGGCCATTATAACGAGTGTGGGCTTATCTTTTGAATTCATTTTTTTGTTACTTCCTCCATGCTCTTTGTAATATCGTCGATCACGGCAAAGAATACTCTGTGACCTTCATATTTTTCAAGCAGCCTTACCTTTGCATCAGCCCATATAGTCCTGCCGCTAAGGTTAATCCTGAATATGCTGCATCCTATAGTATGATAATCATTTATATCATCAAACATGGCTAGGAATCTGTCTCTGTCTTTATCATCGACCATATCAAGGAACGTAAACGGAGAGTTAAAGAATCTCTCTCTTCCGCCAATAATGTCATACAGGCTGTCAGATGCTCTTATTACATCCAGATCAGCACCCTCTCCTCTGTCAAAAAGGATATGGCATGTGTTCATCTCAAGGATCGGTTCACAGTCTGCGGAAACATTATCCCACCATTCATCAGGATTTATGACTGCTTCTTCAAAAGGTTTGCTTACTTCAAAGTTGTCGTCCTTTGACCATGTCTCTATATACTTTACAAATGCCTCTTCAGACATTGGCCTTGCATAATAGTAACCCTGTACCATTGTGCATCCCAGGCTCTTAAGATGGTCAACCTGAGCTGCTGTCTCAACACCCTCAACGATAGCCGGGATTCCGAGCCATTTTGCCATATGGATTACCGATGCAAGAATTCTCTTTGCTTTATTTGCATTGCTTACTGACGTCTCGCTCAAAAACTTAAGATCGATCTTTAATCCGTCAACAGGGACATCCTTTAAAACATTCAGAGCAGAATATCCGCTTCCGAAGTCGTCCATGTCGATCTCCATGCCGTGATCATGGAATTTCTGCATGACCTTTAGCATCAGCTGAGTGCTCTCAGTATAGGCACTCTCCGTTATCTCGAGTTTTAACATCTTGGGATCTATAGCATATTTCTTTGTAAGGCCCACAAGTGTCTCTACAAGATTCGGATTATAAAGATCTATCTGTGAGACATTTACGCTTATCGGGGGAACCTTTAATCCCATTGCCTGCTTCTCACTTATAAAGCGACAGGTCTCCTCCCACACATAAGCATCCAGTTTCATGATAAAGCCCGTCTCTTCAAAGATAGGTATGAGTTTCTCGGGAGATACCACACCCTTATCAGGGCTCATCCATCTTACAAGCGCCTCGGCACCCACAATACGTTCATCATCCAGACTGTGCTTTGGCTGGAAATATACTTTGAATTCTTTTCCGATCAAAGCCGCATTCATCTTGGCAGTTATCTCAATCTCTTCGATAGCCTTGTCTCTCATGCTCTCATCGAAGAAACCAACATGCTGGATATAATTTCCTTTGACACTTGAAAGAGCAAGCTTTGCTCTCTCACACATACTGCTGACGTGAACATCAAGATCGGTAACACGATATACCCCGAAAGACATAAGAAGATCGACGCTAAGATCATAACTCAAGATTCTGATCTTATCCTCGATCTTGTCAATGTAACCAATCACTTTTTTCTCATCATAAGGACATGCGAACGCAAACAGATCCGCAGTCATTCTGCAAACAAGACTATGGTCGACATCTTCGAATGTTTCCAAAAGTACACTCGCTATAGTCTTTAAAACCCTGTCTCCTTCGCCAAGACCATACATATCGTTGATCATGGTTAAACGATTAACATCCAGCTCAACGATACAAAAATCTATATCAGGATTCTTCTTGAAAAGCTCTTCAGCCTTCCCAAGGAAGTAGTCCTTGTTATAGACTTTCGTTAAGGCATCTATGTGCCTATCCTCTACACCGTTTGATAACATATACTTTCCCCTTGATTTAAAGTATTGTTCCAAACCTTGATTCCCTGATACTATTTTACAATTTGCACTACAATGTGTCAAGTATCGACGCATTTTTGTGCAAATTGTATAAACTCCATACTATATTTAGTGATGGAATAATCTAACCCCGTTGCAGACCATAGCCATTCCGTACTTGTCTGCACACTCTATTACAAGATCATCTCTTACTGATCCGCCCGGCTGTACTATATACTTTACTCCGCTCTTCTTTGCTCTCTCGATATTATCAGAGAACGGGAAGAATGCGTCAGAACCGAGTGCAGCACCGTCCATCTGTGAAAGCCATGCGTCCTTTTCTTCTCTTGTAAATACTTCAGGCTTAACCTTGAATATCTTCTGCCAAGCGCCTTCAGCAAGTACATCCATATATTCGTCACCGATATAATTATCGATGGCATTGTCTCTGTTTGCTCTTCCAAGATCATCAACGAACTGAAGGTTTAATACCTTCGGGCACTGTCTTAAGAGCCAGTTGTCCGCTTTCTGTCCCGCAAGTCTTGTACAGTGAACACGTGACTGCTGTCCTGCTCCTATGCCGATTGCCTGACCGTCCTTTACATAGCATACTGAATTTGACTGAGTATACTTTAAAGTGATGAGTGCGATCTTAAGATCTATCTTTGCGCTGTCAGGTATCTCCTTATTCTTAGTAACCACATTTGTAAGAAGAGAGTCATCGATCTTTATCTCGTTTCTTCCCTGCTCAAATGTTATTCCGAATACGTCCTTATGCTCGATAGGCTCAGGCTTGTATTCAGGATCGATCTTTATAACATTGTAGTTTCCGTTCTTTTTTGCTTTCAGTATCTCAAGCGCTTCAGGCTCGTATCCGGGTGCGATGACACCGTCTGAAACCTCTCTCTTGATTATCTTGGCTGTAGAAACGTCGCATACATCGGATAATGCGATAAAATCTCCGAAGCTACTCATTCTGTCAGCGCCTCTTGCTCTAGCATATGCACATGCGAGCGGGCTTAAGTCTCCGAGATCATCTACCCAGTATATCTTTGCCAGGACATCACTTAAAGGAAGTCCAACCGCAGCACCTGCCGGTGAAACATGCTTAAAGGATGTAGCTGCAGGAAGTCCCGTTGCCTCCTTTAACTCCTTTACAAGCTGCCAGCCGTTGAACGCATCAAGGAAATTGATGTATCCCGGTCTTCCGTTCAATACTTCAATCGGAAGCTCGCCGTCATTCTTCATATAGATCTTAGCCGGCTTCTGATTTGGATTGCATCCGTACTTTAATTCAAATTCTTTCATGATCTTGCCTTTCGATTATTTATTCTTATTAACTATACGTGTCTCATACTTGCCTGTTTCTATATCTATATATCTTACAAACAAAGACACCTTGTTATCCTCATTGAGATTAGTCCACAGCATATCCGTAAACGAATCGATGTCCTTATCGATCTTAACCCACTTGGGCTCGCCTTCAAAGCTCGGAAGCGGATCGCCATCCTGCATATATGTATGAATGAAATGACCTTCACCTGCAACAGAATCGGTGTATGCGAATGTGTATCTGTTGCATGCATCAGGATTGCCGTTATTGCTCTTTAAGATGCTCATCGCATAGTTGAACATATTATTCTCGATATGCATGATACCTGATATACGAGGTGTATAGTTGGGTCCGTCGGGCTCAAATTCTCTGCTTCTTAAAGACTGTTCGAATGTAAGCTGCTTGTCCATGCCATCATAAATGGTATCTGTCTGATCACCATTAGTAACGATTGTCTTGTTGCCAAGAACACGTACCGGTGCATATATGATGAGCGAAGGATCACTGAGTTTGCTCGGGTCAAACGCCTGTGTACGTATTCCCTCTCCATCCTCTACAAACACGCGGTTTCTGCTGTTAACACTTCTGCCCATGATGAAATATGCGCTCACCGCATATTTTCCATCCGAAGACTTTCCGATCACTATTCCCCTGCCGGGATATGCGTTTGAAGAAAGCTCGGTTGCAAGATCTCTTAATTCCATAATATTCTCCTTTTGTATTGGTTTACATAATTATCTTCTTGTCAGTTTGTCGAGTGTCTGTTTGATAGCAGCTGCGCTTGTCAGATGCATATGTCCGGGACCGCTCGTAATTATCGCATAGCTCACATCATTGACCTCCATCTGACGTAAGAATCCGTCAAGAGAGATCTCCTTGTATCTGTATTCTCCCATGTACTGGAATCTGTCTGTATAGATCAGATATGCAGCCTGGTTATGATTTATGAACATCTCATCATTATCAAGAAGAGTATATGTCTTTACCATGTTGAGCTTCTGGATTACGATACCGTCCAGTACAGAATACATGGCCATGAGCATGTCCATGCGTTCCTTATTGCCTTCGGCACTCGCTCTCGGCAGATATGTCTTCTTTATCATCTCTGAGAGATAACAGAGCTCTGAAATAGAAAGATTCTTTATTGCATCAAAATAGAGTTTTACATCCTCGTATTCCTTGAGCGGAATAACATCAAGTTCCTCTTTTCTCTCATTGTCTATAAAATAAGGATCCTTGAAATTGAATATAGGCATGGGATTGAAATCGATCGGGATCTTGCTGTCCTCACTCTTTTCCATCTCCTCTTTTACCTTGTTGCTCACAATGAGCGTGATCTTTGAAAGATCAAAATCAAAGATCTTCTGAAGCCACGGTATTGTTGTCCCGAGTGCGATATTGGGATGTCCCGGATTGAAATCGATATACATTATCCCCAGATGAGCAGCTATCGCACATATCGTCTCAAAGCTGTTCATCTTCTCTCCCGGCTCAAGTTTTGCCAGAGGATATATGCCGTCAAGTATCTCGAAATTATTTTCCTCAACAAATTCCTTTGCATACTCATATGTAGAGAAGAAATAAAGTGCTTTGCCTACCCCTTCAAGCTCTCCGACAAAAGGGAAGCTGAAACCCTTTACCATATTTGCTTTGACTGTTGATAGAAGGACGTACATGTTGTTGCCGACAAATTCCTTGACAACACTTATCGCCATCTCCTCGCTCAGTCCTTTTACATTTTTACTGCTGTCACTCATTATTGTTCCTCGCATCTTTCAGTGTACAAGCCCGTCTTTTCGTAGTCTCTCGCTCTCTTCTTCAACCCGTTTCATGAATTCTCTTGCGGGTATCCTGACAGCGCCGTCTCCGTATATGATCATCTGCTCCAGGCGGTCACTTGTAGCCACCATTATATCACAATTTTTACTGTTCGCCATTACATGAACTGTTTTTTCTATGTATTGGTCCGCAGTTTCGGCTTCTTTAGTGTAGACCACATAGATATTATTGACCTTCTGTACAGATCCCGGATTGCCTTTTACCTTATATGCATCAAATACCAGAATAAGCGTCATGCCCATACTTCCCTGATAGTTGATGCAGATATCTATCAGAGCATCCCTTGCTCCGTCGAGGTTCTTATCTGCTATGGAAGAAAGCTTCTCGCTTGCGAATATGATATTGTAGCCGTCCACCAAAAGAAAACTTTCTTTCTTTTGCATGGGCTTGTATACATATTCCTTTTCGTTTTTGGGAGCAGATTTCTTTTTGCTCTCATATCCGATGTATCTGTACGGCGTCAGTTCCTCGCTGCTTTTATGATATGTATCCTTGTATATCTTCTCTATCTCCTCAAGAGATATGTTCATCTCGCCCTGTCTGTATGCAGGTCTGTTTTCAATAGGCTTAAGAGTAAGGACATCGTCATATTCATCTTTTAAACTGCCGGTAAGAGCAGCTATCTTGTCCAAGCAGTCAACGTGTGCATTCTGTTCTACCTCATACCAGGGTACGACATATCCTGCCCCGTGTGAGCAGAACACCGAAGATGACGGATTGTCCGTATCTGCCTCGGGATCGTATGAAACAGATTCTGTCACCTCGGCTGCATTATGGCATGGTCTGTATCCGCTTATCTCAAAACTAAAGCTTCCTCTTCCCCTGCTGTAAGTGCTCAGCTCTCTCGAATAATTGAACATCGTAGATGCGGGAGCACTTCCTCTTATAATACTGTCTTCCTTATCGTTTTCTGGAGGCTCAAAACTGCCTTCATATTTTTTTATGTCGGTCATTGCCCTGCCGACCTGGTCTATAGGCACTCTTAACGTGAAATCTATATAAGGCTCAAGCAGTATGCTCTCGGCATTCATCAGACCCTGTCTGACAGCACGGTACGTGGATTGTCTGAAATCTCCGCCTTCCGTATGCTTCGCATGTGCTCTGCCTCCGATGACAGTATATCTCACATCGGTAAGTTCGGATCCCGTAAGTACTCCTTTGTGCTTCTTTTCCTTAAGATGAGTCAGGATTAATCTTACCCAGTTGGTATCAAGCTCGTCCGCTGATACGCAGCTCTCATATTCTATTCCGCTTCCCTGAGGCAGAGGCGAGATCAGAAGATGAACTTCGGAATAATGCTTAAGCGGCTCGTAATGACCTATTCCATGAACAGGATGCGAAATGGTTTCCTTATATACTACAGATGCATCATCTATGGATATATATCTGTCAAATCTGTCATGGTACAGACGTTTTAATATCTCATTTTGCACATCACCCATAACGCTAATATGTATCTCGGCGCTTGCTTCCTGCCAGGTGATATTAAGTTCGGGAAGCTCCTCTGATAATAAAACAAGATTCTTATAACAGACAGCCTTGTCTTCTCTCTCATCAGGTATGACACGATATGAAAGAATGGGCAGCATAAGCGGTCTTACATATCCGCTCTCATTTCCAAGTCTGTCTCCGACACGACTTTTTTCTAGTCCTGTAAGAACACAGACATCAGACGTACTCATCTCATCAACAGTATCAAACTGAGCGCCGTTATACACCCTTATCTGATCGACCTTTTCATCACCGATCCTATCTCTTACTCGTAACTTTCCGCCTGTGAGTTTGATATGAGTCAGTCTGCGCCCGGATGAGTCTCTTGATATCTTGTATACTCTTGCTGAAAACTCGTCTTTATACTCCTTAAATTTATAAAGATTGGTAAGACAGTTTAAAAGCCTGTCCACTCCGTCGAGCAAAAGAGCCGAACCAAAGATAAGCGGAAACAATCTCCTGTTATTATACGCACTGCGCATGTTGTCAACAGAGATGCTCCCGCACTCAAGATATTCCTCCATCATGATCTCATCACACATGGAGAGCTCATCATATAGTTTTTCATCTGTGGCATTCTGACCAAAAGCATTAAAATCAACGATATTGTCAGAAAGCCTGCTTCTAATCTTTGAATAAAACGATTGTCTGTCAAACCCCGGCAGATCTATCTTGTTAACAAAGATGACTGTCGGGATAGAATAGCTTTCAAGCAGCTTCCATAAAGTGTATGTATGTCCGGATATGGGATCGTCGCCACTTACAAGAAGCACAGCTGCATCTAATACCTGAAGTGTTCTCTCCATCTCGGCTGAGAAATCAACATGTCCCGGCGTGTCAAGTATTGTTATGTTAACCTCATTATGTGTCACTCTGGCCTGCTTGGCAAAGACTGTGATACCTCTTTCTCTTTCAATGTCGGTATTATCAAGAAATGTATCCTTATGATCCACTCTGCCAAGTTCTCTTTTTTTGCCGCAGGTATAAAGTATACCCTCTGCAAGAGTTGTCTTTCCCGAATCAACGTGGGCAACCAGCCCGGTGACAAGTGTCTTTTCCATAAATTTACAATCCAAGAAGATTTGTTGCTATCTGGAAATAGATGAGCAGAGATATCGCATCCACGATAGTCGTTATAAACGGCGAGGCCATAACAGCGGGGTCAAATCCCAGCTTCTTGGCAAACATAGGCAGGGTACAACCCACTACCTTTGCAATAAGTACTACACAAACGAGTGTAAAGCATACAACTAAAGCTACACTCATTCCCACCTTATCAAATAGCATGAGCTTTGCGAAATTGCAAAGAGCAAGAGTCAGTCCGCATAAAGCAGCAACTCTTATCTCCTTTCCTATGACTCTTATCATATCGCCAAATTCTATCTCATCAAGTGAAAGTCCACGGATTATCGTAACAGATGCCTGTCCGCCCGCATTACCGCCCGTGTCCATAAGCATTGGTATGAACGCAGTCAGTATCACGTAAACACTGAGTGCATCTTCAAATGAAGAAATGATCTTTCCTGTAAATGTTGCACTTATCATCAAAAGAAGCAGCCACGGTATACGCTTCTTATAAGTCTCAAATACACCGGTACGCATATAAGGCTTATCGGTAGGCACGATAGCGGCCATCTTTTCGATATCCTCTGTGGCCTCTTTTTCCATGATGTCGACTACGTCATCGACGGTTATGATGCCGACAAGTCTTGATTCATTATCAACTACGGGCATTGCCGTAAAGTCGTATTTCTGGAAGGTTCTTGCAACTTCCTCCTGGTCCATCAGTGTATTGATGGCGATTACATTCTCATGCATGATATCGCCTATCAGCTCATCGGGATCCATGAGTAGCAGATATCTTAAAGCAACTGTTCCGACCAGTTTTCTTCTGCTGTCAAGTACGTAGCAGATATTTATAGTCTCACTGTCAAGTCCGACCTTTCTTATCCTGCTGATAGCCTGTTCGACAGTAAGATTCTCCTTTAAGTCAACATACTCGACTGTCATGATGCTTCCTGCTGAATCCTCAGGATATCTCAGAAGATGATTGATATCTCTTCTTGTCTCAGGACTGGCAAGAGCAAGCAGACGCTTTACCACATTGGCAGGCATCTCTTCAATAAGGTCAGTAGCATCATCGGCCATCAGGTTATCGATGATTCCGGCGGCATCCTTATCTGACAATGATGAAATTATATAATGCTGATTGTCTACATCAAGATAAGAGAAAACATCCGCAGCCATATCTTTGGGCAGTATTCGAAACAGCTTTAACTGCTCCGCGTCTTCAAGGTCTTCAAAAACTGCCGCTATATCCGCCTCGTTCATCTCAGACAGGGTCTGGCGAAGCGTGGTATACTGCTTGTTTTCCAAAAGATCGCGTACTTTTGTTAATTCCATGATCTCATCCATAGCGATTCTCCTTTAATTGTGATTTTCATACTACTTCGACCGGGTATCGAGCTATCGGGACTTGAATTGTTCGTCATGAAAACCACCACCTTTCAGAGTATCTTACGGATGATACTTAGTCTCAAAGAGTGTGCACTCTTCGGCTTTTTTATGATACTTTTATTTAATAATCATGTCAATGAAAAGTTTTAACACGTGCACGGCAATTGTTAAGATTTACTTAAATTCCTTTATCTTCCTATTATTATTTGCTATAATACAGATTTGGAATAAGAGGTTACTTTATTATGAATTACTCAAAACAGGGAATTATCAAAAGAAAAAAAGAGATACGCTCATTTTCTACCAAGCTTGGTAAGAAGATCGTTCTGTATCTGCTCATGATAATACTCATAGCATTTATCACGGCAGGTATTATGGGCGCATGTGCTGGTGTCGGAGTCTTAAAGGGAATAATCGCCTCTTCTCCCGACATCTCCAACATAGATGTATCTCCTACAGGATTTTCTACATTCATATATGACAGCGAAGGTCATCAGACAGCCAAACTTGTTGCAACGGATTCAAACCGTATTCCTGTTACGCTCGATCAGATGCCAAAGAATCTTCAGCATGCCTTTATCGCTATCGAGGATTCACGTTTCTATGTTCATAACGGCATAGATATAAAAGGTATCATCCGTGCTGTTGCAGACGGTGTAAAGAACAAGTTTAAAAACATGCAGGGTGCATCAACGATCACTCAGCAGCTGTTAAAGAACAATGTATTTAAGGGATGGACTGAGGAAAACGGTCTCAGAGATCAGGTTACCAGAAAGATTCAGGAGCAGTATCTTGCCATCGAGCTTGAAAAAGTCATGGACAAGAACAAGATCCTTGAAAACTATATGAACACAATTAACCTGGGTCAGAATACGCTTGGCGTTCAGGCTGCTTCTTTAAGATATTTCAATAAGGATGTTTCTCAGCTCAATCTTTCTGAATGCGCAGTCATAGCTGCCATTACGCAGAACCCTAGCAGATATAACCCAATATCTCATCCTGACAAGAACGCTGAACGTAGGGGCAAGGTCCTTCGTGACATGTGTGAGCAGGGCTATATCACAGAAGCTGAAAAAGACGCTGCGCTTAATGACAATGTTTATGACCGTATTAAGAGTTATAACAGTACTGTTGAGGAAACTACGGTAAACTCATATTTTGATGATGCTGTAACTGAAGCTGTTTATGAAGATCTTCTCGCAACAGGCTACAGCGAACAGCAGGCATACACTCTGTTATATACAGGCGGTCTTTCAATCTTCTCGACTCAGGATCCTCATATACAGAGCATATGCGATGAGGTATACAACGATCCCGAGAATTATCCGGAAAAGACATTCTGGGATCTCAGGTATGCTCTATCAATAGAGAAAGCCAACGGCGACAAGGTAAATCATAGTTCCGAAATGCTCAAATCGTACTTCAAGCAGAGTAATCCGAAGTTTAATATGCTCTTTTCATCACAGGAAGATGCATATGCAGCTGTTGAAGAATACAAGGCTTCAGTAATGGAATCCGGTGATGAAGTATTTGCGGAAAAAATCGAACTTACGCCTCAGCCTCAGATATCCTTTACAATAGCTGATCAGTCAAACGGCTATGTTCTTGCAATGGTCGGAGGACGAGGATCAAAGACAGCATCAAGAACATACAACAGAGCTACAGAAGCTCCTCGTCAGCCAGGTTCAACATTCAAGGTGCTTTCAACATACGCACCTGCTCTTGACAGTGCCGGACTTACTCTTGCTACTGTCCAGAATGATGCTCCTTATACTTATGATGACGGAAAACCTGTAAGTAACTGGTATGGTAAGAATTCATACAGAGGCATACAGCCGTTAAGAGAAGGTATCAGAGAAAGTCTTAATATCGTAACAGTTAAGACCCTTACACAGATAACGCCTCAGCTTGGCTTTGATTATCTTCTTGATTTCGGATTCACTTCTCTTGAAACAGGAAAAGTAATAAACGGAAAAGTATATACCGATATCCAGCAGGCTCTGGCACTAGGAGGTATCACAAAAGGTGTTTACAATATTGAATTAAATGCCGCTTATGCTGCTATCGCAAATCAGGGAACTTACATCAAACCAAAGCTATATACAAAAGTAGTCGATCACGATGGCAATGTCATCCTTGACAATACTCTTCCTGTTCAGCATCAGGTATTAAAGCAGACAACTGCATGGCTTTTGACATCTGCCATGAAAGATGTTGTATCCAGCGGTACAGGTCATAAATGCCAGCTTGCTAATGTTACCGTTGCTGGTAAGACAGGTACGACAACCGCGAACAATGATGTATGGTTTGCAGGTTTCTCCCCGTACTATACAGCAACTTCATGGGCCGGATATGACAATAATAACGGAAAAATGTCATCAACTGCCGAGCATGACCTGGCACAGACAATGTGGAAGAAGGTTATGAGCCGTGTACATGAAGGTATGGAGGATAAACCATATCCCACACCTCCCGGTATCGTAACAGCAACTGTATGTTCCAGATCCGGAAAACTTCCGATACCCGGACTATGTGACGGATGTCTTAAGACAGAATACTTTGAGGAAGGAACCGTTCCGACAACATCATGTGATGTTCACTATTCCGGTATCATTTGTGCATATGATCATCTTCCGGCTTGCGAGAACTGTCCTTTCAAGGTTGAAGGTGTATTTGAGCTTCCGCTTCCGGAAGATCCTAAGGTAGCGAAGGGTTCAGGTACAATAACAGCTGACGGACAGGTTGTACAGACAGGTATAAGGGGAACGATCAGTGAAGATGGCGTAAACCGTTGTTCACATGATGCTCTGTTCTTTGCTGATCCAAACCATGACGCTATAATCGCTCAACAGCAGTGGGAAATGCAGGCCGCTGCTGAAGCAGCCGCAGCAGCTCAGGCTGCAGCTGACGCCGCTGCCCAACAGGAAGCTACAGAATAAATATATAACGCAAAAAACGGACTGCGATCTGCAGTCCGTTTTCTAATTCCTAATCTTTTACTGTTCTATTGATGCACCACACTTTGAGCAGAACTGGCTGCCTTTTTCAACAGGAGCTCCGCAAGTCGGACACTTAGACATGCCCTGTGCGATCATTAACTTGTCTTCAAGTTCCTTAATGCTTTCTAATGCATCCTTGATGGCACTTAACTCAGGATATGTATCCGCATCCTTGTTATCCTCATAAAACTTTTCGCCAAGTTCCTTATATAGCTTAGCAACATTGCTCTGTGCTGTAGAAATCTGTGTCTTCAGCGTTGCAACATCCTTAAATTCCTTACCCTTATCAAGTGCAACGTCCTTAAACTCCTTACCCTTCTCTATTGCATTGCCTGCTGCATTGCCAAGAGTCGCACCAAGATTCTCAAAAAAGCTCATTACCATACCTCCTATACTTTGCCTTATCTATTGCAATCCCTTGCCAGTAATTGTCTGACAATATACATTATAACACCATTGTCACACCTATAAAAGAGTTGACACACTTCTTGTGGTTTGATATTATAATTCGGTGAGTTAATCACAAGCTGCTGTAGCACAGTCGGTAGTGCGTCGCATTGGTAGTGCGGAGGTCACGGGTCCGATTCCCGTCAGCAGCTCGATTTATTTAAAGCCTGTAAACATCAATGTTGCAGGTTTTTTTATCCAAATCATAAATATGGTATTCTGTTATTCACTGATCAACATCCTCTGTTGTTATTTCAGATGTTAAGAGTTTGACTGCCTGATCAACTGTTATTATCTTTGCATAACGAGTTCCCCACATAAATTCATTATAGTATTTGTAGGCTGTCTCCTTATCGAAATACGGATTATCAAAGGTTGAGTTTGTGTATGCAGGAACAAGTATGTTGAAACCTTTTTCAAATCCACTCTTAATAGTTGCATCCATGCAATAGTCTGTTGATACACCGACAGTAATAATATCCTTTTCATTCTTAGAGTGCAGATACTCTGTTAACCCTGTCATTGGATGAAAAGCGCTGTTAACGTTCTTTTCAAAACGTCTCTCGCCGTTTCTGGGTGCAAATTCCTCATATATCTCATAGTTATCCGCTTCTTTATCAAGGTCCGTCCCCGGACCATCATCATGCTGGACATATATGACTTCAACATTATTCTCTCTCGCTGTTGTAATTAAATGTTTGATATTCTTTCTTACTATTTCAAACGAATACAGTTTTTCATTAAAACATCCTTTTTGCGTGTCTACAACCAACAGTACCATGAACGTTTCCCCTTAATCTAATGATGGCTTTTTTCAAAACACAAAAGTCAGTAACGTGTGTCACTGGCTTTTATGTTCATAACTACTTTATTGATTTTTCTTATCGCTCATAAGTATTTCAATTATTCTGCTTTAAAAACTCAAGAAACTCTTTCTCAGGGATCGGTCTGGAATAATAGAAGCCCTGTATGAATTCCACATTCATGGCTTTCATAACCTCCATCTGTTCTTTGGTTTCAATTCCTTCTACCACTACGCTCAGATTCATCTTGTGAATTATGTCAACCATACCTGTCAATACATGCTTGATCTTTTCGTTGACAAAGAATCCTCGCGTAAATGTATAGTCAAACTTAATAGTTCTTACGGGCATATTGACGAAGTAATCGATATTTGAGCGTCCTGTACCGAAGTCATCCAGTGAGAACGTCACACCCTTATCTATGAGTTTTTCCATATTCTGTATCATGATATCCCTGTTTTCTCCTGCCGCGGTTTCCGTGATCTCCAGGTTTATCTGTGAGGGATCTATCTGATACTGTTCAATAAGTTCTATAACGTGCTTTGCCGGATTCTCATGATCAAACTGTGCTGCCGAAACATTAATCTCAACTTGTTCCAGGCCATACTTTTGTGCTTCTCCAGTTGAAAGAAGCTGACATACTTTTTCCAATACTCTTATACCGAGCTGAATGATCTGACCATTCTCTTCCGCTATCGATATGAATTCTCCCGGAGGGATTATCTCTCCATTCTTTTGTCTGATTCGTACAAGAGCCTCTGCCGCTTTAAATTTTGATTCACTGACATTGATAATCGGCTGATAGAACACCTCAACTCTGTCTTCACGTAAAGCCTCATCAATAATTCCCTTAACTTGGTTCTGATCGCGCAGCTTATTAACCAGCTCTTCATCAGCTATCGTTATTTCCTGCTCGCTTTCCAAATAAGTATGAAGGAAACGGAAGAACTCATCAGGTCCGTTCATTATCATACTGTCTGGTATCAGAAGATAGGTGCCCTTTGCGGGTACATCTGTCACTCCGTCTTTCTGTCTTTTAATCTCTGCAGCTCTCTCAAACATCCGCTCTTTATCATCATAAAGAACGCAAAATGTATCATCGTCAATTCTGAATGCAGGTTCAGGTCCGAGACTGACTAATGCCTTCGCCGTGCGAGTGACAGCAAACTGTTCCATGCTGTAATCCACATAGTTATTCATATAATGGATTTTAGCAGTAAACATGGCGAATTGCTTGCCAAACTTATATTTATCATGTACATAGACTGAAAGTGCATTTGAGGTGAACAATCCAGTAGACGCATCAATATATTCACTCGGATTCTCGAGCTGTATATACAGGATTACCATTCCAAAGGATGATGCAAATCCGACCAGCAGAAGCTGCGGCTCAATATACTGTATAACTGCAGCAAGAAGCCATATGCCCTGCCATAAAAGCATGGCAGTAAATCTTCTTCCGGGTAGTATTTTTCTGTAAACAAGAGTTATAACGATCGTTGATGTGATGTATACAGTAGAAAGCAGATATGCAACTATCGTAGAAGGACCGAAGGAATATACTATTCGTCCGTTAGCCGTAAAACCGATCGGCAAAATGAGCATGAGCAGTTCGCCTATCGTGAATATCGCATGATAGGTGATCCTTGCAGTTTTAGACCATGTCTTGTCTCTTGGCAGGAGATTTGTAGATGCATAAAGGTAAGCAAAATACCCCTGCAGACCAAGCAGCATTATATAAATCTTGCATATGATCTTTGTTACGTCAGCGTTAAAACCATCATACGTAGACAGATTGATAACGATAACAGAGAGTATATCAAATACAATGCATGCGAAACACGCATAAAGCGCACGTTGAAAAAGCTTGCGGTTCATAAGATCAAGCTTCTTCTCACGATGAAACATAACCAGTATCGTGAACAGTATAAAGAGTGCGCAACATTGAAGTTCGATATTCATTACTATGATATCTCCTTAAAAGAATTATATCATAAACATATATATATATGTGCAGAAGTCCAAAATCATTATTTTGTCTACACTCAGATAAGTTCTTTACAGGGATTCTATCTTTACCGGCTTGCCTACTTCCAGACCCATTTGCAATGCCCGTTCAAAGACTGCAAGAAAATCTTCACCGTCACTTGTAACAAAATAATTGGACAGATTTGTGATATCCTCGCTTATCCTGTTCCCCCAAGGCGGCTGTTTGCTCAGATCTTCTATGTCCCAGACAACCTGATCGGGATCATATTTTGCCAGTTCTTGCCTTATACAGTTTAATTCGTTCATGGCATCAAAATCTTATTTGCAGGCAGTTCACCCTGATACAGTTCATTCATTATAACAGGGTAAACGCTTCCCCACGATCCGTTCTCAAGTCTTAAGGCAACTGTCGAAAAAAACGAATGCAGAAAATCTCCGCTTCCTATCTGATACCAGTAAAAAAGTACCGAAAATCCAACCATAATATTATTCCCCCTCCAAACCAGTGATTTTCACTATTATCTCTTAAACTTCTGCAGCAGCTTGCCAAAAGCAGATTCCTTCTTCTTTGATAAGGTTTCTCCCATGTCCTGTAATTGTGCCGCTACATCATGCGCATATTTATCAACGTCAATATATCGCTCCTTACCCTGAGTGACAAGTCCCATCCTGGGAGGATTGCAAATAAGCATTTTGTTAAAGATCTCCAAATCATCAGGATATCTGGTAACAATTTTTCCATGCTGATAGTTATGCTCTTTCTGCCACAGTGCAAGTTCCTGACAGAAGTTCTTTTGATCAGGCATTTTGACTGCATCCTGAAGTTCTCCTTCGTAAACCCAGTGAAGCATGTTGTATATCGCGTGTGCTTCAATACAGAAGCCTTTGGTGAATGCTGTCATCCCGAAATCCTTGCGCTTCATATGAGCTTTGCACAATTCATCCAGATCAGCTTCAAGTGATGCAGTATCCTTTAATGCTATATCCTTAAAGCAGCTAAGATACGCTTTCTCAAATCCTGATATCTTCTGTCCGAGTTTCTTTTCAGCCTGTGCAAGTCCCGCTTCGACAAAATCAGAATTCTTATACCATACTCCCATAAAAACATTTACGATGGCTGTTCCGGAAACCGAATTGTTAGCTAATCCGTTCTCTTGCGGTAATATCAGTTCTATCCTGTCGGGCATGTTTGCTGCAAGAATCGTGGGCATGATGTTATAGCTGTAATATGTATGGTCCATACCGGGACTGGCCACATTGGTTATCTCTTCAATCTGAGCGTTCTCGTATAGGACATCGTTGAGATACTCCATATCTCTTTTCTTAAATGCCAGATAGAGCTTGAGTAAGGAATCATCACCCTTAACCATCATCAGAAGAGATCTGACCTTTGCCTCAAATGCTACATCCTTAGAACAAACAAGATCTATCTCACGACGGCGAACGCCATATGTATCTTCAATAGAAATAGGATACATATCCTCTCTTTGCGAATTCAGCTTCTCATATTCTTCAATAAGTTTTTGATAATCTTTCTCTTTCATATCTGTTCCCTTTAAATCCACTGATCATTCAATCATAAATATCAATGTTTTTGAGGCATGTTCCTATTCTCCTATCATAATACCATACTTAAACATTAAAATACCCCAAATGTTATCATTAACATTCAGGGCATTTAATTCATACCGGAACTGTTTATTTAATTCTGTATCTTATATATCCTTTTATTTTTCCATGATCACTTTATTCAGAGCTGAACCGTAAGCCATGTTTTCATTGTTCAGTTTTTGAATATACGGTGAATAGTCTTCCTCCCATCCGGGATTAACAGATGCCATTCCTGAGATTGTTTCCGTTCCTTCTTTTGCAATAGCATCAAGCTGCTTTACTTTTTCAGCGCAGCTGTCAGTAAGAGCATTCATGTCATCTCCGTTTTTTATCTCTTCCTTAAGCTGCTTCGCAGACTCTTTATAGGAATTAGCCAGTCTGGTGGAATAGTCGTTATAAACTTCCTCAAATGATGAATAAGATGCATTGTTAACTATATCCATAGTTCCCTGTGCATTTTCCTTCATATCCTGTCCGATATTGACCATTGTCTGGTTATAATCGGTTTCTGTCGGTATCTCAGTATCACCGCATGCCGCTAAAAGACATAATGACAAACCTATAGCCATCATCAATCTAATTTTCATATCATATCCTCAAATGTTTGCTATTCTATTTCGATTACAACTATTTCCGGGTGGTTGAAGAACCTCGGGAGTGGTGTGCTCTCTCTTGCGAGTCCTCTGCTCACTACCATTGTACTATTATTTGCCAGTTTATAAACCCCATTTATATATTTTGCCATAAATCCCTGATCCGGAGCAAATATACCTCTGTTTAAAAACGGGATCCTGAATTGTCCTGCATGAGCATGTCCTGACAGTATCAGATCAAAATCATATTTTTCATATACATCTACTCTTTCAGGTCTGTGACTTGCAAGTATCCTTAAATGTGTATCATCTGTCTGAGAATAGGCTGAATCCAACTGTTCCATCCAGTCTCTGTCGATCATATAAGTCGGATCATCTATACCGCAAATATCTATCGAAATCCCATTAATGCACTCTGTCTTGCAGTCACCGTCCAGTACATTCACTCCGATTTCTTCCAAATAGTTTTTCATCTCGTCAATGCGACCGCTCCAGTATTCATGATTTCCGGATACATAATAACACGGATATTTTTCTGCAAGTCTTTTGGTTGTTATCTTTGCATTAACATCCTTTAATCTGTCATCAAAGATATCTCCGCCTAGAATGACAATATCAGGCTTTTCATCATCTACCATATTTATCAGTCTGTTCTGATCCTTGCCATAGTAGCATGAATGCAAATCCGTTATAAGAACAACTCTAATATTCTTGGAATCACCATCTATAAGATCAAGCGATACTCTTTCCACAACCGGAAACCACGACCATATGGACAGTGCTATCAAGATGATCAGCACTATACATATGATTAGTCTTCTGTGCTTATTCTTCGTCATCTTCTTCAATTATTTCTTCAGGAAGTTCCTCTTCCTCATCTATGGTATGTATATCTATACCCTTCTGTGCCATCATAGCGATGTATTCTTCAGCATCATCCATGATATCATCCAGATTCTCACTTCCGGTATCTACATCGACAGGCTGTTTCTTAAACAGCATATCATACATTACAGGTATTATGAACAGTGTCATTAGTGTAGCGTATGCC
>JAEEUS010000001.1 GCA_016290615.1 Lachnospiraceae bacterium
CAGTATCTGTAAGAGATCCTTCTGTTGCAAGACCTGCTGCCGTATCTTCCTTTTTGGCATTGATCTCGGATTCCTTCTTTACTTCGTCCGATACATCAATCTTCTTATAATCTATGTTTTCCTTAACCGTAACAGAAACTGTCTCTCTGCTGTATGTGATGTCCTTGTCATCCATTTCACACATTGCCACGGTGGTTTTACCGGGTTCCATGTTGTTGAGATAGATGATACCGTCCTTGTCATCATCAACAGCGGTAAACTTCTTGTTTCTGGCGTCCACGATCTCGACCTTAAACTCATGATTTCCGACAAGCTTCTTTGACTTGGCGTTGATGAATTTGATCTTAAGATCCTTCTTTACGGAAGTAAGAGTCATCGTAACAGAAATTGTCTTTTCCTCTTCTTCCTTCTCATTGTATTCAGGAAGAGCATCTTCATCTTCTTCAGGCTCTTCAATGATCTCTGTAACCATCTTCTTGGCATCGGCAACAGCTACGAGCTTGCTGCTTCCTGTAACGCCGATAGTCTGCATCTTCTGACCAAGATACGAGAACTCTGCGATCTTGTTCTGTGTTGCCTTGGATGATGAATATACTACTCCTGTAACTATCGCAACGAGCAGTACGAGTATTCCCGTTCCCATTACCAGATAGTCAAGTCCTGACATATTTTTAAAGAAAGCGATGACCTTGTCAAAAAAGGTTCCGTAGAATACCTCATCCTCCTCGTCCTCGATGTCCTCTTCCTGCTTTTTTCTCTTCTTTCTCTTACGCTTTATCTCCTGGAACTCCGGTTCACTTCCGTCAGAATCAGCCCATGCAGCATACTCGCTTGCAGCTGTGTCGGATCTGTGCTTTTTAGCTGCGCTAGAAGCTGATGCTTTCTTTACAGCCTCGGTTTCAGTACCGTCATCCTCAAGATATATAACACCTGTATCGCCTGTAGACAGAGTCTTTTTGTCTGCTTCCTCTATCTTGGCCTTCTCGTATTCGTCCATCTCATATGTGACTTCAGGTATCTCCATATCGTCACTGTGGCGATTCTTGTTGGCTGCGGCGATCCTCTCCTCCTTGGTCATTACGGGAGCATTGATCTCGTCTATATCAAAAGCCTGAGTAGAGAACATGTCATCATTATTCTTGTACATGTCTATCTCAGCCTGCTTCTGCGCCGCTTTCTTTGCCTCGGCATACTCTCTTATCTTCTGCTCGTTGGCGGCCGCAACCGCTTCTCGTGCTTTCTTTCTTGCCTCGATATTGGCTCTTACCTGCTCATCCGAAGCATTTCTTCTGGCAAGTTCCTCCTGCTGAGCCTTGAGGTTCTTGGCACGTTTTTCCTCTATCTCGGCTTCTCTTTTTGCCTTGAGCTCTGCAAGCTTTTCTTCCTCGCTCTTTTTTAAGTCAGCGATTGGTATGAAAGGCTCGTCATCAGAAGCATTGTCGGCTTCTGTTCTGTATGCCCAGCTTACGTCAGGCTTGTCCTCCTCGGCCATGTTTTCCATATCGGCTTCGTGCTTCTCATCGGCTGAGAGCAGAAACTCTTCAGGAATATAGTTAAGTCCGCTTGTCAGGCCGTCTAGAAGGACTTTTTCTTCATCAGTCTTGTTGTCCTCATTGAACCCACGTGCAAAATCGTATTTCTTCCCCGTCTCGGCATCGACTTCAAGATTATCCAACTCTCTCTTCACATCCAACTGAGACCAGTTTTGTGTGGAGTCAAGGTCAATAAATTCTCTGTCATCATTCATGTTAAATACACTCCAATAAATCTACATATAGTATCTTTTAGTCTATCGGACATCTACAACTTGTAAATAGTTATAAAGACCCATAGTCTTGTTAATTATATCATCATTGCCCGATATGTACAACCCCACAGCCTTTTTGGTGACGTTTGCGGTTATATGACTAAGACTTTTTAAAGAACTAAAAAATCTCCGAAGTTTCCCTCGGAGATCTATCAATCTCTAATCTTTGTATTCAGATGTTGTAAACCGCTATTCCGATGAGGATTATAGCTATGCCTATCACTTTGTTTTTGGTGAATTTCTCTCCAAAAAAGAAATATGAAAGCACAGGTACGAGTATATATCCCAGTGACTCTATGATCTGTATGGTCATATATCTCACACCCCTGTATGCAAACATTGTCGCAAGGACAGAGGCAAACATCAGTGCATAGCCGCTTATGACAGGCAGATTCAGATAGTCATCCAGAAACGATACATGCTCTCTCATAGCGCCTTTCTTGAGCAGTATCTGTGAAAATCCGGCTATGGTAACACTTATGACTGCGATGAGGACATATACGTTCATGCCATATCCTCCTCTTTGTCAGTCTTTTTATCGGTCTGTATGTTGACAGTTACAGTACCTATAACAACGAGCACTATGCCTATTATCTGTTTAATGCTAAGAGACTCGTGAAATATCACGACTGACCACAGTGCTGTCCATAGTATAGCCATGGATCTGTTCGCATAGGCTATGGATAAGTCAAAACGCTTGATCATCTGCTGCCAGCAGATCGCATAAATGCCTAAAACCGCGACCTCGGCCGCATAGAACGCAAAAAAGCCAAGCGAAAGAGGCTTTGCGCCTGTTGCAAACTTGGCAATAATGCTGTTGATCGTATATATTATTACGATCAGCTGAAGCAATATAATATTTCTTATCTTTTTGTCTTTCAATCTATCTGCTCCATCTGCCGCTGGCTCCGCAGGGAAGCACCAGCCCGTTGCCGCTTACCGGCAGTCCTATCTCCGATGATTCAACATTTCCGCCGTATTTCTTTTTAACGGTCATGCTAAGCATATATGTAAGGACCGCAGGCTGCAGGCCTGTAGTATAAGAATTCACAAGGTAGAACAAAGGATCATCGGAAAGGATATCCATTGTCAGTTCGATAAACGGGAAGATGGAATCCTCTATCTTCCATATCTCTCCCTTTGGTCCTCTGCCGTATGAGGGAGGATCCATGATTATCGCATCATATTTATTTCCGCGTCTGATCTCTCTTTCAACAAACTTGACGCAGTCATCGACAAGCCACCTTATCGGTCTGTCCGAAAGATCTGAAGATGCAGCATTTTCCTTTGCCCATCCGACCATTCCTTTTGCGGCATCAACGTGAGTGACGCTCGCACCTGCCGCTGCCGCACTCAGTGTAGCTCCGCCGGTATAAGCAAACAGATTAAGAACCTTGATCGGTCTGTCTGCATTTTTAATAAGACCGGAAAACCATTCCCAGTTAGTCGCCTGCTCAGGAAACAGACCGGTATGCTTAAACGAGAACGGCTTGAGGTTAAACTTAAGTTCGTTATACTGTATCTGCCATTCCTCGGGAAGATCAAAAAACTCCCATTCTCCTCCTCCGGCTTTGCTTCTGTGATAATGACCGTTCTTCTTTTTCCAGCGGGGATCATTTCTTTTTGTATCCCAGATAACCTGAGGATCGGGTCTTACCAGTATGTAGTCTCCCCATCTTTCGAGCTTCTCGCCTTTTGAGGTATCGATCACCTCGTAATCTTTCCATTTATCAGCAATCCACATATCTTGCCTTTCCAAATATCAGTTTAAGGATATGAGCTTTACAAATCTTGCCGCTACAGCCTTTGCTCCCTCTTCGTTGATATGATAGTCATCATTAAGATATTTGTCTCTTGTATCAACATTTATAACACCGAAATATATATCGATGAACGAAATTCCTCTGGTAGCGCAAACAGCAACCTCATTTCCGATATAATCGTTTAACGTTCCGTTGGCAAGATCTATCTGCGTAGCATCGACATAATAGTCGTCTATGGTCTTTCCGCATGCAGGAGGCGATATCACGACTATCCTGATATATGGATATCTTTCCTGTATGAGCTTTACAGATGCACTCAGTGCTCCGCAATACGTCGTAACATCATCCTCATCCAGAGGATTGTAGATATTTCTGTGCTCTATATAGTCACTAAGATCATATGAGATGACAACGCAGTCAACCATTGACATATCAACCGATGAAAGCCCCAGTGCACTCTCATAAGCCTGATCGGATACATTTGAAGCACTGTTTATGACCTGTGTCATGTCTGACGATGTCAGTCCGCTCACAACATCATACAGACTTATACCGTCTGCAGGTACGCTTAGGTCTCCTGCAGGCATAGACCTGCTCTGCAGTGAATCCGGTATGCCTCCATTGATCACTGTCGCATTGTTCTGCTCGGCCAGTTGGGCAGCCAGATAATTTGACGCGCCATTATCCGCAAAAGGAGAATTCCCTAACGTCAGTATCGTAAGAACACCGTCATCAGGCTTTCCCTCGAGCTGTTCGTTTGTAAGAGGCTGTATATAATCATTCGGTTCAGTGTCAAACTCGGACGTGTCCTCGTTCGGATCTATGTGTATTTTGACTCCCTTATTCCAGAGGATGAGGCTTATGATCGACACTATAAGGATAACAGCCGCCACAGCAAAGAATATGATATGTCCCCTGTTTTTTCTGCGGCCTCTCTTTATCCCGCTGTCATCTATATCTCCGAAGTCCTCATCGTCAAAATCGAAGCTGTCCTCTATATCATTCTGCATATCTTCAAAATCACTTTTTATATCCTTTTTAGCCATATCTCACCTCTGACTTTAATCAAAGAAATCTACCTTTTCGTTCCTGTATATGTCATAATGCTCTGTCTGAGCAATCCTTGTAAGGCCAAGATCCTCGGGTTTGCTTCCCTCAAGGATCCTCTCCTTGTCAATGATGACGTAGTTGCAGTAATACTCAGTAGCCACCTCGGAAAGCCTGTCAAGATCCATGACAGGTTCAGCATAAAGATCGTAAAGCTCATTATCAGCCTTTACCCAGCTCTGGACTATTGAATCACGTCCGTATGCCAGCTGTATCCTTGTCGTATACTGACGCACATAATGTATCATATCTAGCGGTACAACAGCCCATACACGCTCTTTTCCCTCTTCGGGCTTGATTATCTCACAGACATCGACAACCTCCTGAGGGATGTGATACTCGTTCTCAGCTTTTGTCATATATACGCTCTTATATACATAGGTTCCGCTCATGACAAGGATGGCCGAAAGGAGTGCAAGTCCTACCCTAGTATGAATACCTATCACCTTGCATCCGGCATATGCGATAACGACCGTCATGGGCAAAAGCCACAGTATCCTGTAGTAGGTTCCGTCATCCAGGCGGTTGTATATCATGTAAAAGATCGGTACAAAAAACAGTATCTGTATCGCTGTCGGAGTATAGATCAACAGCGCCCTGATACGCTTGTCCTCTTCAGTAAACCACAGATATATCAGCGCGATGATGAACAGTATACAGTAATATCCCGTCCCGTTATATGCTTTAAATATCTCTGTTATCTCTCTCATTCTCTACACTTTCTTTACAGAAGCAAATACATTGCGCCATAGATCACAAGCGGAATGCACATTATCAAAAGTCTTAAGAGTATCTGTGTATTCTTTTCCCTGATGGTGAGCACGAGTCCGCTCATTCCGATGAGCAACGCGATAAGAAATACACTGGCGGTAGAGCTCATTGCAGCAACGATGTTAAGACTAAAGAGCGTAAACCACAGTCCCAGTCTTCTGTCGCCTTCTATGCTCTCGCTGTCAAAGATGTTAAGCAAAAGCCAAATGACACCGGGGATGCATACATTTGCCAACATAGACTTTCCCTGCCAGGTTCTTGTTATCAAAAATGTCGCATTTGTATATATGGAAACATTTCCGAATATATGCATTATAGCCACAAATATCATGAATATCGGCAGCTTGTTCTTTTCTCTTTTTAAAACGTTCCTTCCGATCTCGATGTAGATCATGTATGAAAGCGGGATCAGTACTATTCCCAGTATGTGATGGGCAACAATTGTCGAATGAATGCCGCTAGCCCTTGATATGTATGCTATCCATATGGGAAAAACTGCAAGACTGTGTCTAAGATCAAACGATGTTGAAAGTCCCGTATACGGTCTTATCCTGTAAAGAGTATCTGTCTGTGTGCTTAAAAGACTCTCTACGACATAATACGCATCATCGCCGTCAAAAGATGCCATTCTCATAAACATCACTATCTGGAAGAGTATCAGGATGACAAAGATGATCCATTCAACGATCTCCTCAACAGTAAGATTTCTGCTGAACGTTGCCTGCGCAAACAGTCTGCCGTTCTTTTTTATCTTGATCACAGTCAGCACTATTCCGGCTATGGAAACAGCACCGATAAGACAGCTGTATAAAACCATGATCAGCCCGAAGCCGAACGGATCGGCTATGACTATCGGAACGCTCATCAGCTGAAATATGGCAAGACTTAATATCATTCCGCTCAGATATACAACGGATACGGTCGTGCGATTGCTGCTGTTAAAGAATGTTGGGAGCAGTCCGCATAAAAAAGGCACCACTATTAAGATAAGAATTAGGATCAATACTTTAAGGATCATTCTCTCTCCCGTCGGTTAATTGTACCAGTCGTCCCAGATGGCATCGTAATCGTAATCCGATGTCAGTTC
The DNA here is from genome assembly GCA_016290615.1 of Lachnospiraceae bacterium. Classification (GTDB taxonomy): domain Bacteria; phylum Bacillota; class Clostridia; order Lachnospirales; family Lachnospiraceae; genus Colinaster. The sequence goes on from JAEEUS010000001.1 coordinate 6,536, forward strand.
GTACAGCTTATCGATCTCACTGTCGAGATTGCTCTCATCCACCCTGCATTCATTGTCTGCAAAGCACTGTACCATATATTCACACACTTTGGGACTGTAATGTGTATAATCGGCATAATTGTTCAGATCACAGATTATTTCTTCTCTGTTCTGAAAGAAAAACAGCTCAACATTGTCATACTCCAAAAAGCGTCCGCTCATGTATCTGTATTTTTCCATGACAGTGTCAAGTTCGTCCTTGTTGCAGACATCATTCCAGTACAGAATGCTGTAGGGGGGATAAAATACGGTGAACTTGGTCTCGGGATGCGCTTCGATATACGGAAGGATATTTGTATCAAGGTTGAGTTTTATCGCTTCTATATATTCCTCGCAGCTTGCACTGTTCTCTAGTGGCTGTGCTTCCTCATAATACATTAAGACAAGCGCCTTCTGATAATGCTCATCCTGCCACCAGAACGGATATATCATGTTCCACGCAGTGGAATCGCTTCTGTCAAACATAGGCTTGATGCAGTAATCAAGCATCACATCCTTATTGAAAAGATATTTGACATCATTAAACGGATTCTCATCATACAGATAATCAGTTATCGGAAACTTAGTTTCATCGATTCCGCCTGAATAGTTAAGTTCATCAACACCGATAAATACCTGCTTTACCGTATCCTTCTTTGCATCAAAGATGATGCTTAAAATATTGCTCTGATCCTTTGGATAGGCTCCGTTATAAGGCAGTTTTGCAGTCTTTAATCCCAGTTTTTCTTCAAAAACATCGGTATTAAAGTTAACTACCATCGAAGAACCCAGTATCACGGAATCGTAATCAAGATGTCTTGCAAGTCCCGGATTCATATCTACCTGGTCATCAACTATGTACGGAAAGCTCTCAAGCGGTCCGTGATAATGAAAAAACGGATCTATATATATGACAAGGCCCGCCCATACAAGCAGACATACGATTATCGTTATGAAAAATGTTTTTAGCCAGCGCATGCCAGTCTTCATATAATCTCCGTAACATTTTAAAAGTTAAAATACAGGAAGGTTCCAACTCCCGAAAGAGACACAACGCACCAGATGAAAACAACTCCGCATATTATAGCATGAATTGTACCAAACTTCATCTTGGCCTGCAATTGGTGCACATTCGGTGCAAAGAACACCATAAGGCTGCAAATAACAGTAAATACCGCCATGATGATGTATTTTCCAAAAGCCAGTTCAGATATGTGCAGTATCTTTAATACATACCAGAATTCTCCCAAGTTGAACAGTTCTGCCATCTGTGTGCCAACTGTCCATGTATTTGAGGTTATTCTGGTAAGCAGTTCTATAGCTTCACCAACGGTTGCTGCTCTGAAGAATACCCATGCTACAGCTACGAAAACAAAAGTAAGGATAGTCTTCACTGCCTTTATGACAGCGATATCGCTTTGTTTATCACTCTTCCTAATCTTCTGCCATGCCCTTGTGATTACATACAGCATCCCGTGCATGCATCCCCACAGTATAAAATTCCAGCCGGCTCCATGCCAGACTCCGCTTAAAAAGAAAACGATAAAAAGATTCAGATACATTCTGAAATTTCCTTTTCTGTTTCCGCCAAGCGGTATATAGATATTCCTCGTAAAGAACCTGCTTAATGTGATATGCCAGCGTTTCCAGAAATCTATTATGTTGCATGCCTTGTACGGTGAATTGAAATTAATAGCTATCTCAAAGCCCAGCAGTCTTCCGATTCCTATCGCCATATCGCAGTATCCGCTGAAATCAAAATACAGCTGGAGCGTGTAGAACAAAACGACCAAAACGGCTTCCAGCGCCGTTACCGTGGCAATATTCTCATATCCGAAATCAACTGCCTTTCCGAACGTATCTGCAATGATGACTTTCTTCGCAAGTCCCATAACAAATACAAACACACCTCCCGCAAACCTTTCCGGATCAAATTTTGATCCGCCTATGTTCTTAAACTGCGGCAGCATCTCATCAGCGGTAACAATAGGACCTGCGATCAGCTGCGGGAAGAAAGTTATGAATAGAGCATAATCAGTGAATCTGACATCCTTAACCTTCCCGTCATAGGCATCATGAAGAAATGATATCTGCTGGAACGTGAAAAAGCTTATTCCGAGTGGCAGCAGTATATGTCGCAAAGCAAAGCTTTTTGAAAACACCAGGTTGATGTTCTCGATAAAGAAATCAAAGTATTTGAAATAAAACAAAACAGCGAGATTGGCTGTCACTGAGACAGCCAATAACGCTTTCTTTTTATTTACACGTTCAAACATGCGGTAGAAACAGTAATTAAGTCCCACCGAACCTACCATTATCGCAAGGTAATACAGATTAAAATATCCGTAAAACCAAAGCGAAAATGCTATGAGCCATATCTTCGCGGCCTCTACGTTATACTTCTTTATCAGATAAAAACCAAGTACGCAAAGAGGCAGAAACGCAAATATGAATATGTAAGAATTAAACAGCATCAGTCTTCCTCGTCAAAATAATCATCATCGCGTTTTCTCATATACAATATGACAGCAATTATACTTATTATCACGATCAGCGCTGCAACAGACGCAACCGCTATCACAACATAGTTGACATCACCATCCTGTTTTTCAGATGTCATAAGTACTCCCGCGTCAGCATCCTCTCCGACACTTCTCACTTCATCAGCATCTGAATCGTTTTCAGTAACGGTCACAGGTTTTAATGAAGCATCGGCATATACGATCACATACTGTGAAGCATGCTCAAGTATGAATGGCGTATCACCGTCATCGGCAACAATTGTATCATTGACATATTCGAGCTGTCCTGTTGCCGGATTATTATAGAACAGATTAGCTACCTTTCCTGCATACTTTACGTCTGAAGGTATATGCAGCGTTACAGGGAATCCGAACACGCCGTCATGCTTGATATCAATGCAGGTAAACGGTTTTCCGTCAACTACATCGTCTATATTTGAAGCTTCTACATTTTCGCTGTCCAGTTCTACCTTAAGATCAACATTCACATCATCGATGTTAGAATTTGTAAGATCCATATCCCATACAACATCATTTGCCATGGTTATACGAAGTTTCCTGTTGTCCTCAGAACTGTATTCTTCTATCTTCTCCTTGTCGAGCACAGTTGTTGACATCAGCACCATTTCAACAGGTTTCTGTCCCTGTTCAAATTCATCGATTCTTTCGATCTGAGGTACTACTGGTGTAGCCTTCTTATTTTCATCTGTATGTTTTTCACCCTTGTCATTATCCTCTGTTTTCTGAGCAGGATCTGTCTTGGGAGTTATAGCTGCAGTTTTTTCATTTTCTGTCTTTTTCGTTTCCGGGGTGATTTCATTTGTTTTCTCGGAAACGCTTTCCGTTACCTGCGGAGTAGGGGTTGTACCAATTGTCGGTGCAGGAGTCGGCTTCAATGTAGGAACCGGTGTCGGTGTTGGTGTCGGCTTCTGTTCAGGTGTTACCGCAGGTTTGGTCACTTCGGCTGAAGCTTTTGTTACTGCTGCATTCGTGGCTGCTGCGTTTGTGGCTGCTGCATTCGTGGCTGCTACATTTGCTGCTGCGTTTGTGGCTGCTGCATTTGCTGCTGCGTTCGTGGCTGCCGCGTTTGTTGCCGCTACATTTGCTACCGCTGCGTTTGTGGCTGCTGCATTTGTGGCTGCTGCATTTGTGGCTGCTGCATTTGTGGCTGCTGCATTTGTGGCTGCTGCATTAGTGGCTTCAGCCTGCTTTGCTGCATTTGTAGCAGCTGCTGCGGTTGCAGTTGCATCAGCTGTAGGCGCAGGAGTTGTTGTAGGTGTGGTATTCACAGTTTTTTCCGTATAATCACACCTTGTACACTTTCCGTTTTTCAAGTCATGACCGAGTTTTTCTGCCTCTTCGGTATAGGACTCGCCACATCCGCAGGTATATGTCTTTATTCCCGATTCTGTACATGTTGCTGTATTGCTAGACAGCGTAAAGTCATGGATATGTACAGGAACTACCGGAAGTTTGTATCCGCATCTCTTACATACGTTTGAATCATTGTAATCATGACCCAGTGCCTCTATTGGTTCATCATACGAATCACCGCAGCTGCAGGTATATGTCATAACGCCATCGGTCAGACAGCCTGCCTGTTTTGTCACTTTTCCTGTATATGCGTGAACATGATCATCCTTTAGTTTAGGGATCTCTTCATTGTATGTATCACCGCATCTTTCGCAAGTGTAGGTTCTTATTCCGGCCTGCTTTGTTGTAGGCTCCTTGGTAACTTCACCTGTATACTTGTGTCCGAGAGCCTCTTCGGTGATAGTCTCTGTTTTGCCGCAGATCTCACATATTCTAGTCAGCTCTCCGCCGTTTTCGCAATCTGCATGATCACCCTTCCATTCTCCGAATTCATGCGTGCTGCATACAACCTTTACGGAAAGATCCAGAGAAAGTGCCTCATAGCTTGCAGGCTCCTTGCAGTAAACAGCCTTGCACTTTACACTGCCAGTCTTCTTAGGTGCCGTGTATGACGGATCATCCCATGCAAATCCTTCAGGAAGTACAACCGTTGAAAGTTCTGCCCCTGCATCTATTGTGAGATTCTTGGGCATGCTGACTGTTGACTGATCTATGGTTGCTTTGGCAACATTTATCGGAACGGTTATGGTAATCTCGTTGTATCTGCTGTTGTCAGGATTGTAGATTACACTGTATCCTTCATTTTCCACAGCAGGTATGATGTTCTTATCAACCCATGCAAATCCATCGGGCAGTTCGATCTTCTCGAGAGTCTGATCAGGTGAATATGTTATATCCAGCTCGGGTATCGGTATCTTTGAAAGCGCGATATCTGCTTTTATAACGTTTACACTGCACGTTACCGTGTTGGTGGTATTTTCGCTTCGCTTAGCAGAAATAGTAACGCTTCCGGGTTTTATACCCGTAACGACACCATTGCTGTCTACCTTTGCAATTCTTTCATCGGAGCTTGAGTATGTTATGGCCGCATCATTGTTCTGTGCTCCGTTTATCAGCGAGATCAAAACCGCATTCTGATCGACAGGAAGATTCTTTACTTCATCAACATTCAGGCTGAGAACATCCTTGGCATCCGGCTTGATGCAGCGGCCTTTGGGCATGTTTTCATAGACAGGTATCTTGAATACAAAAGCATTGTTCACAAGTCCTGCATTCTTATATGCACTGTATGTAAAATATCCCTCGCTGTACGGAGCCGAAATATTCTGCATATACTGGTGCGTATACAGCGTTTTGTCCGATGCATCAACGTCAAACTTCTGAAGATAGATCGTATCCTGTCCTCTGCCGACGTAATTACTCTTTATTATTGATGCTCCACCCATCAGGGATTTCTCTATGGTATTCCATCCTTCCTTCTTAGCAAAGCTCAGACCGTTTTGATATATCTTTTCATAGGTTGAACCGTTGGCTTTGATATTAAAATAGTTGTAGTACCCTTCGTAACCGCTGTATGTTCCTTTTATCAGCGGTGAGCTTTTCGTTATGCCCTGTTCCTGTTTTACTCTTGATGCGAGTGATATCGGGCTCATGTTTATGCTGGCGCCTATATCTACAAAGGTCTGCGCATATGTCTTTGAACTGCCTTCATAGCCTCCGGACATAAATGTACCGTTAAGTATCTTTTGAACCGCCTCAACAGAATGACTCGACTCATTGTAAGTCAGCTGCTCAAACATGAAGATCCTTTCTTCGTTTAGGAAGTTCCTCGGATCCAGATAGTATGCGATTATTCCCTGTGTGGCTACGTACCAGCCCTTGGTTCCTGTAGATTCACATAATTTGTAACTTGAATCTGCGCCGGAACTGATAAGACTTCTCTCGTTAATCGATTCATTATATAGTACGTCGTTCCATTTAAGCCCTACATTCTGCCTTACAAACACCCAGTTGGGATGCTTCTTTTTAAGTTCGTACAAAGCATCCCTGTATTCCTTCGGAAACTGTTCTATATCCGAACAGTCTGTTTCTTTTCTTACAGTTTCCCTTGAAATTGTGGTGATATACTTATCCTCCCATTCAAGGAATCTCTCATCAGCGCATGCGATAAATTCTCTCTCGACGTAGCCTGTGATCACGCCTCCTGCATAGCTGTAGTTGACCCTGTACCAGACATTTCTTCCTTCATCAACATCCACGCTGACGATCGAAACGCTCTGTCCGGATGCAAGTGCAACGACATCCTCACTGTACGGATCGGCTTTGCTCTTTAGGATATACGAATCCTTAAGATAAATGGCTGCAGCTATGTTTCTTTCGTTTGAAAGCTTTTCAAGAGCTGTTCTTGCTGCGTTAACATCCGATATGACATAGTTTGATTCCTTTATGGCCGCAGCATATGATGCCATAGGTACACTAAATCCCAGCAACGAAGCTAGGACAATCGCCGTTATTCTTTTGGCTGCTCTTCTGATAATGGTTTTTCTCATTCTTTTCCCCCGTAATACTCCCAAAACCAATCTGCGAATTTTCCCAGGCCCTCCTCGATGGTCGTTGAAGGCTTGAAATCAAAATCTCTCATAAGCTCGGTAACATCCGCGTATGTTCTTAAAACATCTCCGGCCTGCATTGGCAGAAACTCCTTCTTTGCCTCCATACCGAGTTTCTGCTCGAGAACCGCTACAAAATCCATGAGCTTTTCAGGCTTGTTGTTTCCGATGTTGTAGATCTTGTAGGCCGCTCCCAGATCATCCTCCTTTGGAGGATTGCACAGTATGTTAAAGACTCCCGTTACGATATCATCAACATATGTGAAGTCTCTTTCCATGTTTCCGTGATTATATATCTGTATAGGCTCTCCGGCTTTCATCTTGAGAGCAAACTTGTATGCTGCCATATCCGGTCTTCCCATGGGGCCGTATACGGTAAAGAATCTAAGACCCGTTGTCTTCATCCCGTACAGCTTGCTGTAGCTGTATGCCATGAGCTCGTTTGACTTCTTTGTTGCGGCATACAGACTTACCGGTCTGTCCACCTTGTCATCCGTACTGAAAGGTATCTTGTCATTGCCTCCGTATACGGAACTTGATGATGCATACACAAGATGTGTAACAGGGAAATGCCTGCAGCACTCCAGTATGTTTGCAAATCCGACAAGATTTGAATTTATATAGGCATCAGGATTTTCTATGCTGTATCTGACACCGGCCTGAGCCGCCAGATTAACTACCACATCCGGATGATAGCTTTCAAAGATCTGATTAAGCTTTTCCTTGTCCGAAATATCGGCTTTGATGAATGTAAATCCCTCGCGGTCCTTTAAAAAGCTCAGTCTGTGCTCCTTTAAGCTCACATCGTAGTAATCGTTCATATTGTCAATACCGATAACAGCGGCACCCGCATCAAGGATCCTCTTTGAAAGATGGTATCCGATAAACCCGGCTGCTCCTGTTACAAGATATCTGTATTCTTTGTTAAACTGCTGCATTTCTTTTACCTGTCCCTTTATCTGATTTACATAATATTCCACACTCAATATAACATGTTTGTTTACATAAATCTACTATAAGATGAAATATTAAAGGAATTTTAAGATTTTTGTACAAAAAAAGATCCTGCCAAACAGCAGGATCTTAATGTTTATTATTCTTCTATGTGTTCCATTCCGATCTGGATAATAGATTTTACATGCTCATCGGCTATAGCATAAATGATCGACTTTCCGTCTCTTCTGCTCTTAACAAGCTTGCTCTGCTTCAGTATCTTAAGCTGATGCGAGATAGCCGACTGAGTCATATTGAGTGTTTCGGCAAGCTCTCCGACGTTCATCTCGCTGTCACACAGAACAAACAATATCTTTATTCGTGTTGAATCGCCGAATATCTTAAACAGTTCGGCAAGATCATATAATTCATTCTCGTATCTTTCGCAGTTCATATAACCCTCTCTGATTAACCCTTGTTTTTCTCTGTAGTTATATACTACCACAGATCAGAGCTTTTTCACAAACAAAGCTCGTATCGCATTGAGTACGGCTATCACCATTACGCCTACATCCGCAAATATCGCAACCCACATATTCGCGACACCGACAGCTCCTAAAAGCAGACATATTAGTTTTACACCTATCGCAAAGAACGTATTCTCATACACGATGCGCATGCACTTTCGTGCGATCTTTACTGCCTTTGATATCTTTACAGGATCATCGTCCATTAGCACTATATCGGCTGCTTCAATGGCTGCATCCGAACCGAGTGCTCCCATGGCGATCCCAAGATCAGCTCTGGTAAGCACGGGTGCATCATTAATACCATCCCCGACAAATACAAGTTTCTTTTTTCCTCTGTCCACTGAGAGCAGTTCCTCAACCTTGCTCACCTTGTCAGCCGGGAGAAGTTCACTGTATACCTTACTTACACCGAGCTTTGCGGCAACATCATCCGCAACCGCTTTTCTGTCACCCGTCAGCATGACAGTATCGCTTATTCCGATATCCTTTAATGCCTTGATTGCCTTAAATGCATTTTCCTTGATGACATCGGCTATGACTATGCATCCTGCATACTTATTATCAACAGCGACATAAACAAGAGTTCCGATAGTCTCAGGTACCACGGTATCGATGCCTAACTGTTTCATCAGTTTCTCATTGCCGACAGAAATCAGACTGCCGTCAACCCTTGCATTTATTCCGTGACCGCTGATTTCCTCGATATCCGTGACTCTGTTTCTGTCTATCTCTTTTCCGTATGCCTTTTTAAGGCTTAGACTGATAGGATGTGTTGAATCTATTTCCGCGCAGGCGGCATATTCGACTAGTTTGTCTTTCGGGATCTCATCCTTATTATCGGGTATGACTTCGACTACCTCAAAAACTCCCTTTGTCATAGTCCCGGTCTTATCAAATACGACAGTCCCTGCCTGTGACATGGCTTCCAGATAGTTGGATCCCTTTATCAGTACACCGGCATTGCTGGCACCGCCGATACCCGCAAAGAAACTAAGCGGTATGCTTATAACAAGTGCACACGGACAGCTTATTACAAGAAATGTAAGTGCTCTGTATATCCATTTGCCCCATTCTGCACTGTTACCACAGATCAGAGAGATTACAGGCGGTATAAGAGCCAGTGCCAGGGCAGCGTAACAAACTGCAGGCGTATAGTATCTCGCAAATTTTGATATGAAATTCTCGGACTGAGATTTCCTTGATGCGGCATTCTCAACCAGATCAAGTATCTTTGATGCGGTAGATTCTCCAAACTCCTTTTGAGTCCTTATCTTCAAAACTCCGCTCATATTGATGCAGCCGGAGATGACCTGATCCCCGATCTCAACATCTCTTGGAAGGCTCTCTCCGGTAAGAGCCGCTGTATTTAAGGCACTGCTTCCTGATGTTACAACTCCGTCAATAGGTACTTTCTCACCGGGGCGGACAACTATCTCCGTTCCGATCGCCACTTCATCCGGATCGACCTGTTCAAGTTTCCCGTCGATCTCAACATTGGCGTAATCGGGTCGAATATCCATCAGATTTGATATATTCTTCCTGCTCTTTCCGACTGCTATGCTCTGGAAAAGTTCGCCTATCTGATAAAACAGCATTACCGCCACCGCTTCGGTATAATCTCCGCTGTAGACTAAAGCGACAGCGATGGCTCCAAGCGTTGCGACAGCCATAAGGAAATTCTCATCAAATACCTGTCTGTTTCGTATTCCCTTAAACGCCTTCTTTAAAATGTCTGCTCCGACCGTAAGGTAAGGGATCATATAAAGCACAAACAGCAGAACTTTTCCGGCTGCGAATCCGCCGATATAAAGCATTTCATAATCAATAACAAGTGAGGAAAGCTTTATCAGTATGATCAGTACAATCGCGATTATTATCTTTTTTAAGGCTCTTTTTTGTTTCTTGTTCATATGCTAATGATAAGTATCAGATATAGATCTCGCAGTCATCTTCGACTTTCTTGCAGTTTGAAAGAACCTGTTTCATGATACCCTTGTGGTCTGCTCCGTCTTCAAACTCCACTTCCATCTTTAAAGCCATGAAGTTAACAACGGCATTTACGACACCTTCAGTCTTTTTTGCTGCTTCTTCCATCTTGTTTGCACAGTTTGCACAATCAACTTCGATATCATACTTCTTTTTCATTGTCCATATCCTTTCATATCAAAACGAATCTTTTGTTTAAACATATGAGCAATTATTCATATGTTGATTACATTATAACGCTTGTACATAATATGTCAAGCGTTTAAATGATTATTTTTTCGATATGTCTGCAACAGATCCTCTTTCCTTGAAAGTACAGGGGATCTTGCATATATTGTCTTTAAGTTTTACGTCACATTCTATGTTCTCAAGCTTTGAGATCAGAAGCTTTGCGGCAGCATCTCCAAGTGGATGCAGCGGAAGCGCCATCGTCGTAAGTCCCGGCATGAGGTAGTCTGCAAGAATCTGATCATCGTAGCCTACGATGGAAAGATCCTTTCCTATCTCGATACCATGATCCTTCGCATATTCATAAACACCGCCTGCCATGCGATCCGCCATGACAAACATAGCTGTTATATCCTTATCAGCCAGGATCTGGGCCGCCTCATAACCTTCCTTCTTTCCCCACAGCGCATAACAGACTCTGTCAGCTCTCTGTTCTATTCCGTGTTCTAACAGAGCTTTCAGTGCGCCCTTAAGTCTCAGACGGGTATGCAGGTTGTCTTCTCTACCGCCTATGATGCCTATTTCAGTATGCCCCTTCTCCAAAAGATAATTAACTTCCTGATAAGCGGACAGTTCATCATCTATCACAACAGAAGGAACGTTGGGATTCTGTTCGAATGCATATATCATTACAGCGGGTATGCCGAGATCTTCCGAGATCTTTCTTGTCTCTCTGGCATGAACCGCTATATATATGATACCGTCTACCATGACTGATTTTAATTCTTCGAGCGTCTGATCCAAAAGCTCATCGATCATATCCTCGTTATTGAACCATTTATCGGCCCAGCGCGAATAGAGTCGCATATTGGTAAGAACAGTCTTGTATCCGAACCCTTCTATATGTCTTGTTATTCCCTCTACGATATTGGGAACGGTAAACTGTGACAGATCCTCAACGATGATGCCTATCGTTCCCGTCTTTCTGCTTCTTAAGCCCTTCGCCACCTTGTTGGGCTTGTAACCTAGTCTTTCAACAGCTTCTATTATCTTGTTGCACGTATCCTCTCCAGCCTTGTTCTTTCCGTTTAATACATTTGATACTGTTGCTATGGATACGTTGCATTCCCTAGCTATATCTTTTATAGTGACCATTACTACTCCTGAATCTGATACATATTTTACCTATATTTTACCAAATTAAATACGCTTTTCAAGTTATGAACCAAGAACGCCACACGAAACTTAAATTTCGCATGGCGCCCCTCCAAAAAGCTTATCCGTCGTCATATTCTGCCCACTGCTTCTGCACAGATTCCCTCAATAGTTTTTTAATCCTTCAATTAAGAGCCATTCGGCGTGTAGTCAAAAACACCGTATATATACCTGTGCAGAAACATATAGACAGTTAATCGTTTAACTGTATCAATTATACTCTTTCGTGCTTTTTGTGTCAATTCTCTTTATCCACTTCCTGCTCCTCAGTCTTAGGAAGGCCCACAGGGTCTTTACTATCTGATCAGACTTAAGGCAAATGTATATGATAAACGGTGACCATTTCATGTAAAAGCCGGCTATTATTCCCAGTGGTATCGCAAGCACCCATAAAAAGACATTGTCAGCTACCATGAGTATCTTTGTATCTCCACCGCCTCGAAGCACGCCTTTTGTCATTATACTGTTCGTACCCTGAAAGATTATGATAAGGCATATGGCATTCATCAGCTGCTTGGCAATCTCGACCGTCTCCTGACTGACATTTTTATAATATCCGATGATCGATCCGCTAAAGATAAATACAAATCCCGCAGAAATACATCCCAGCACAAGACCCAGGCCGAAGAAATGATATCCCTGACTCATCGTCTTTTCCTTGTTTCCCTCTCCAAGTGTTATACCCGTGACTATGGCTCCGGCCTGACTCACTCCGCTTATGACAACAGAGCTTAGCTGCTGTGTGACACTGGTTATTGCATTGGCAGCGACAAATGTTGATCCGAGATGACCTATGACCATTGCCACAGAGTTGTTGCCTATCGCAAGTATCGCATCACTGATCAGTACAGGTATGCTTATACGTATATACTCTCCCAAAAGAGATCTTGTCTCCATCAGAAAATCTTTTATCCTGAATAATATCTTCTTATCTATGAAGAGCAGATAACCCACGATGAATATCAGTTCAAAAACTCTCGAAAGAAGTGTTCCGAGAGCAGCTCCGGCAACTTCCATCCTCGGAGCACCGAACTTACCGAATATAAGTATGTAATTCATGGAAAGATTTACAAAGAATGCTCCTATGGATACAAAAAGCGGCAGGACCACCTGTCCTACGCTTCTAAGAACTATCGTTGTCACAAGCGATATCCCGACAAAGTAATATGTGACGATCGAATATCTGAAATATCTTACACCGAAGGAAATGATGGATGCATCGTCTGTATATGTTCTCATGATCATATCCGGTATCAGAAGTGTCGCAAGAGCAAATACCGTTGCAAGTACGATCGTGAGCCTTAACATAAGACATACTGTCTGCTTAAGAGCTCTTGAAGCAGCTTCTGCATCAGTTTCATCCTTTGCGGAATTTTTCATTCCCCAGTATCTTGATACAAGCACAGAAGCGCCCATGCCAAGACCCATGCAGAATATCTGATATATGCTTATGAACGAATTGGCAAGTGAAGTGGCTGACAAAGGATCGTCTCCCAAGCTCCCCACCATCATGGTATCCAGCATGTTTACGCCTATGGTGATGAGGCTCTGAGCCGCTATGGGAAGGGCCAGTGCGAATACCCTCTTATAAAATTGCAAGGCTTCCTTTTTATCCATACAAGCGATGATACCATAATAAACATCTTTCGTATAGTTCTTGACAGGATATGCCCCGCGATTTAAAATGAATCTAGTTTCATTTTTAATTTTGTGAGGATGATCATGCCAAAGGTTTCTGAAGAATACATCGAAAACAAGAAAAGATTCATCGTGGACTGTGCATACAAGGTATGCCTTAAAAAGCCTGTAGAGATGGTCACCATGATGGATGTGATCGAGCAGACAGGCCTCTCTCAGGGCGGGATCTACCGCTTCTATAAGGATCTTGATGAGATCTTGGCCGATATGATCACAGACATGCGAAAAGATTACAATTTCATCGATAAGATCGACGAAGCTTTAAACTCAAACGGCAGTGATGCTTCGTTTGAAAAAACGGTTCATGCCATATGCGATATCCTGTCAGACATAATGGAAAAACATCTTCTCGACATACAAAAGATAAATTTCGATCTTACGGTCCTTGCCATAAATGAGCCGGATCGCGCCGAAAAGATAATAGGTCAGACCAGGGGGAGAAGCAATTTTGAATACCTCGGCAGTGTAATACTGCCGCTGCTTGCAAAAGCCTGCGACCAAAAAGATCTGACTCCCGTACGTCGGCCTGATGATATCATAAGATTCATATCTGCAGCATATGCAGGCATAGAACTTGACTGCATACTTTCTGCCTGTTACGGGAAGGCTCCAAAGAATACAAAATGTGAGCCCCGTCCAATGTTTGATACACTTGCATCAACCATCATCTTGCTGTTTGGAGGAAAAGAGAATGAATAATAAAACACCAAGTCCCACCGGCGAATACGGTGTAGGAACATTTACTTATACTGTATATAACGATAGAGACGAGGTTATGGAGATCGGTAAAGGGACTAAAAGAAGCATTACCGCCAGGGTTTACTATCCAGTGCTTAAGGAGAGTTGCGTCGGCCATTCAAAGCCTGTCTGTCTTTCCGAAAATATGATAAAAGGTTTAAAAAGCGCCTTTAAGGTAGCTCCAAACTTTAAGAAAGATCCTACAGGCAATATTTCAGAGTGCTACCTAAACGCGCCGAGAATCGAGGATAAGAAATTCTCTCTTGTTATGTTTAATCACGGATACAAATCTTACAGGGAAGGAAACTCATTTCTTTGTATCGAACTTGCCTCACACGGATATGCAGTAATCAGTGTAGCCCATACTTATGAGGGCTTATGTACCGAGTTTGATGACGGCTCTTTTGTTTTCTTTGACAAGACAATAACTGGAAAGATGTACGATCCTATGATAGGCGGAATGATCGCTATGTTAAAGCTTATAAAAGCCAAGGGCAGCAATGAAGAGCTTGCAAAGAAATTTGATGAGGCGCAGCGCAAATACTGCAGATTTTTGATGAACAGACTTCCTGAATGGATAAAGGATAATGAAGCCGCACTTAAATATGCCAAAGATAATCTGTCTGATCTTATCGATTTCACTAAAGGTGTGGGAGTATCCGGACACTCATTTGGCGGAAATGTCGCATATGCTCTGTGCGCAAAAAATCCGGATTTTACCTGCGGGATAAATATCGATGGCGCACTCTTTGGTGATTACTCGGATGTCACCCAGACTAAACCGTTTATGCAGCTTAGTTGTTCTGACAACGAAAACGTGGTATCAAGAGTATACTTGCGTCACACAAAACCTGTTTACAAGGTACTTGTCAAAGAGATGAAACATATGGGCTTTTCAGATGCAAAGCATCTGATCCCGATAAGATCCATAGTCGGAAAACTTGATGCTGATGTTGCCCATAGAATCGTTTGCAAATGTCATCTGGAGTTCTTTGACACATTCCTAAAAGGCTTAAAAGATGAACCTGATCTCCCTAATGATGAAAATGCAACATCTTCAGAATTTGATCCTGATATAGCATAGAGGTAAAAATGGATTCACAAAGAAATTATGTATTTACGGAAAGGGCTCACTATATGTGTCCCAACATGATCTTCGGGATCATGGCAGCAATTAACAAAAAATTCGATCTTGAGCTGATAGAAAGAGGCATATCTGCCCTTATGAATGCTCACCCGTTTCTTAAAAGCCTTATCGCGGATGAAGAGAGAACAGGCAAGCTTTACTACGAACTTAGGGAAGGACTCGATATTCCTTTAACAGTCATGAATGATCCGGATAATTGGGCCAAAGACTATGAAGAGATATCTCTTAAGGGATGGAATGTACATACACAATCCCTTTTAAAGGTTCTTGTATATCCCGGCAATGACAATTTCAGAATAATGTTTATTTCTCATCATCTTTTATGCGACGGTCGCGGCCTGCTTCAGCTCATCCAGGAGTTCTGCGAGTTCTATGACTCTGGCAAAGAACCTGCATTCACAAACGAATGTCTGATAAGAAGTCTTTTTGATCTTCCTGATAACAGTGATCTGCCGTTTATCAGCAAAGTGATCATAAACGATGCAAATAAAAAGTGGAGGAAAGAAAATAAAAAAGTAACTTATGATGAATACCTCAGATTTGAGAAAGACTATATAAGTAAAAACAGGATCAAACGCAGTATCTATTCTGCATGTGATGATGAATTAGAAAAGATCACAGACAAATGCAGACAGAATGGTATATCTGTAAACGACTGGCTGATCTCAAAGATGATGATTGAAGACCGGGTAAATAAAGTTGTTATCGCTGCTGATATCAGAGATAAAGTAAAATGCTTCAATCCCGGTGCAATGGGAAATTACGCCACCGCTTTCAGTGTTGTGATAAAAAAGAAATACGACTCACAGCTTTGTCTTGCAAAGCTTGTCTCATCAGAAGTTAAAAAAATATGTGCACAGCCTCAAAAGGAAATGTTAGTCCTTTCATGCTATACACACATGGATCCTGAACTCATTGATGCTGTTGCCATCTCGTCTCTTTCTGATCATGCAAGTGACGCAGCAAGATTTGTCGGCAGGAACATGTTCGGATATTTTTCTAAAAACGGATACTGTATAACCAATCTCGGAAAGATAAAGAGTGATGTGATCTTAGAGGCTTTTTTCATACCTCCTGCTTCACCTGCCAATAAAAAGGCCTGGGGTGTGCTTACAGTAAATGACAGGATGATGATATGTGAGGCAGCTGCAGACTAGATCTCTACCTTGTTTCTTCCTTTTCCCTTACCAACGTAGAGTTTCTCATCGGCACGCTGTATCCATTTATCAACAGACTCATTTTCTTCTCTTACGGCGCCACCTATAGTGATCGTAGCGCGGATCTCTTTTCCCTCAAATGAAAGATCTTCGTTTTCAACTTGTTTGCGCAGATTCTCAAGTACCTTGCGTCCCGTAATAGCATCCCCTTTTGCAAGGAAGAGGAATTCCTCTCCTCCCCATCTGCAGATATCCGCTGAATCAAGTCCTTCCTTTAGTATTTTTGCGATCGATTTTAAAACATGATCTCCGCAGTTATGACCGTAGTTATCATTTATATTCTTAAACAGATCTATATCGGCAATTGCTAAGAAACGTTCACTGCCCTTCTCACTGTTTAGTATCTCCATCATGTAATGGCGGTTATATAATCCCGTAAGCTTGTCTATATGAGCTATTTCCCTTAGCTTTTCCTCTGACTGTATGATCAGCTTTATCAGCCAGTTCGTATAGAATATCAAAAAGGCGAACACCACGATCGAATTCATAAGCCAGAAGATACTCGCTACTTTTTCATCTCTTTCATAGACAGGTCCGAAATACGAAACATAGCCTGTCGATACCAGATATACCGCTGCCACGCCAAGGCTCACGTATACAGCCTTAAGACTCTTTTTATCAATTTTATATGCCATGTATTCGGAAACAAACATGATTGGTATCATAGACATGCAGTACAGATGAAATCCGAAACTGTATCCAAGACATACAGTAGTCACACCCATGTATATAGTCAGCCAAAGATATACCATCCATACATAGATGCTCAGTTTTCCCCTGTTTATCAGATAAAAACCAATGATATAAATGAAGGCTGTAGGAATACTGAAATATACAAGGAACTCAGCATCGATAGCATTAAAGAAAGCCATCAGGCCAAACACCATGAACAAGATCAGAGTGTTTACAATATATGTCAGTTTTACGGTTCTTGCCTGTATCATGATCGCCTCCGATCACTGCTCACTGTTTTTTCCTTACACACCAGATGACATTTTTTGCCAAATGGTCTGCCGATTCCTTATTATATCCGCCGTAGACATTTACTATCTCATATCCCGTGAGTTCCAAAAGGTATTTCATCTCCTGACGATAGGTCTGACGCATTGCAAGAGGTCTGATCCTCTCGGATATGACGTGTCCGTCAAAATCGTCAAGTGTCTCAAACTTCCAGTTGCCGCTCATGATCTGGGTATAGGGGTCATACGAGATCGCATTGTATATCCTTTCACGGCTTCCCTGCTTATTAGTATACTCCAGACGAAAAGAATAATCAGTATCTTTTGTGTTCATCTGCTGTGTCTGGGAAGCAGGATACGGATCAAAAGTATTGAATGTGAGCATACCTGAATCAACAAGATTTTCACGGATGTTTAAAAGTGCTGCCCTCTGAAGTTTGGGTGTTGTAAGATGCATGAATCCGCTTCGGGCTATTATTGCACAAGAATACTTTTTATTACTCCTAAACTCGGTCATATCTGCAGGAAATATATTCAGTTTGAAGCCTTTAGCCTTAGCTTTTTCATCTGCCACACGACACATCTCTTCAGAAAGATCAGTCCCGTCGGCATTGATCCCGTTTTCTGCCAGATATAGCAGTACAGCTCCCGTGCCGCATGCGATATCTATCACACCGTCTTTTCCGTACTGTCTGGCGAAATCAAGATAGAAATCAAGGAAACCCGAATGGTTATCCTCATTCTGATACATTACATCCAGATACAGATCGTAGTTTTGCGCAACATCCTTAAAATCATGCAGATCCTTTTGTTTCATCAAATCTCCTTATACATAATAATCTCATCGTGGTAACTGCCGTCGTCAAACCTAAGCGCGTTGTGTCTTTTACCGCTTTCTATAAAGCCGCACTTTTTATACAGGGCCTGTGCTCTTTTATTTTCTGCCACTACTTCAAGATCTATCTGCTTGTATCCTATAGCCGCTGCAAGCTCGCAAAGATAGTTTATCATCGCAGAGCCGATACCAAGATCCCAGTAATCCTTATACAGAGCAACAGCCATTGAACAACGGTGGTATATCTTTCTTTTATTTCCTATCCCGTTTATTGAGCAGTTTCCGGCTACTTTTCCGTCAACGACAGCGACCATCATAACGCTGTATTCATCATCAAGCAGCCTTGCGAGTATCTCTTTCTCATCTTCCAGTGTATAATTTACCTCGTCGGGATACCTCAGCAGATATTCAGTTTCCGCTGAAGTCAGTTTAAGGTACTCGATCATATCTTGCGCATCATCCGGCATGGTCGGTCGCAAGATGCATTCCCTTTTATCCTTCAGTTGTATTCTTCTTTCATCAAATCTCATCTTGTCTGCCCCTTTTATTTAAACTCATTTTTTCGTTTCCTAAAAAACTCATAAAAGTATCTTACATTCTCAAGTTCACTCCATCTGGATACCTTGTAATCATCACTGTCCAGATCGTATATCTTTGCATCCAGTGTTCCCAGCATGAAAGGAGAATGCGTGGCTATGATGAACTGACAGCCTAAAAATCTCGACAGTCTGTTTATTTCCTCCGCTAGCAAGACCTGATTGGCCGGAGATAGAGATACTTCAGGCTCATCCAAAAGATATAGAGCATCCGGAAGCAAGAATTCCTCAAAGAATCTTAACGAAGTCTCGCCGTTTGAATACTTCTCCTGAGCAAACTCTATAAACTTCTGCTGTTTTTTCCCTTCCTTGGTTGAAAGATACTCCTTTGCATCCTTAAGATCCATACCGCCTTTTACATGATCATACAGCATCCCGTCAGCTAACACCTGTCGCTGCTGGATCTTTTTGATCTCGTAAAGTATATCTTCGCTCTTAAGGTATCTACTGTTTTGGGGTATATGTTTTATCTCATGTCCATATTCATCGTCAGAAAGGCAGTAAGAGCATTCAGACTCAAACGCCGTGCAGTAATCAAGGATCCCGAATGTATTGGGTGTAGCCAATTCCCTTCCTTTAAGGTCAAGCTTATTTGCTATGATGTTTAACACCGTGGATTTGCCGCAACCGTTGTTCCCGTACAGAACCGTTATAGGCGAGAATACAAAAGGTTCTGTATCCTTGTTTCTAAATACACTGTATGGGTATATGTTGGGATCATTCAGTTTTTTGTCACTGAGCCTAAAACTTAAAAGATATATCATGGTATGTATTATAGCGCATATCGATACTGACTGAAAACAAAAGGAGCAAAACATTTTTCTGTCTTGCCCCCAAATATCAGTTCAGATCGTTAATGAGTTGACTTATATCAGATGCTATCCTTTCGGATTCAAAATGATGAACATAGTGTCCGCAGTCAAGCTGTATCATCTTTCCGTTAGCTGACGCATCTATGATCTTTTGACAGGATGATTTATAGATCTCATCCTCATTACTGCTTGTATCAAGATACTGCAGTGTTGGTACGTCTGGCAAAGGGTAAGCGCTTATCTCTTCGCACGCCTTACAAATGCCGTCATTTTCGCGCATAACAGTATCATTTCCCTGATTTTTGCAGACCAGTGCGATGTACTGCTTAATCTCTTCATCAGACATGTCATCATAATCGCTGATACACATCAAGAACCGGTTAAGGCCCACAAATCTGACAACCTTGTTAATGTTATTGATCGTTTTGTTTGAACTGCTCTCCTGCTTGTCAGCATATCCCGGGTAATTGCCAAGTGTCATATCAAGACCTACTATTGCTTCAACTTCATCGGGGTATTTCTGCGCCCAGAGAGTGGCTTCCAGTCCCGACAGTGAATGTGCGCACAGCACATACGGCGGTTTGATACCGGCTTTCAAAAGAGCTTCTCTGTCCTGACGAAGTATCGTATCAAAATCACGCTCTCCATCAATCTCATCACTGAAGCCATAACCGAATTTTTCAATAACTACGCATTTATGATCATCACTCAGTTTTGTATACAGAGGTTTGAAATCATAGATCGGTGATTCCGTTCCCCACCCGCTCATCAGCACAATGGTATGATCTCCATCTCCCGAAACAAAGATGTTCATGTTGTGACCGTCAACCTCAACAAACTGACCTGTGGGTTTAGCAAGAAGTTCTTTTTCCTGACTGCATCTGATCCTATTATATACAGTCATTACTAAAATGATAATGGCTAAGGCAATAAACAAGCCAAGTAGCATCTTTCCCATAAACCTGAATATCTTTTTTACTATGGTCTTCATATCTACTGCTTATCCTCAGATTATTTTATCTTATATCTGTCCATATTTATGTTGTATCTTTTAGCCATTAACAAAAGCTGTTCAGGTGTAGCATTGTATGCATTGTTAGTGGTCGCCACATCCGAAAAGAGACCGGTAACAAACCCTGTCAGCAGATTTCTTGATATAAGTCTCTTTCTCAGTTTTTCAAAATCATAATTCATGTCATCTTCCCTTATCATCTTAACCTCCTTTTATCCCTAAAAACAACTTAAGCATCTGTTGTTAAGGCGAATATACATTATGCTTTTTTACTTATCAACATTTTGAAAGTAAGATGCAGTCAAATACATATAAGACGTAAATAATACATCTCTAAGATGCAAATGTTCGCTTACGCAAAAATACCGTCGTTTATATGCGACGGTATTTAGAAGCGAGAAAGATCAAGTATATGATAATGACTGACTGTGTATAGTATCATCGGCTGATTCATAGATAAGAGATCATTCCAAAAACCTTTCCGGAAGGGTAACCATAAAATCCGCAGCCAGCCTTCTCAGATCATCCGAAGTTATGGTCTGTAGTTTATCCGGTCTTATCGAAAGTGTTTTTACAAGTATTTCAGCTGCTTTCTCAACAGTATGCATCAGACCGAATGTTAGATCAAAATCCTCTCCAGTAGCAAACATACCGTGATGAGCCCATATGGCTGCATCATACCGCTCCATCATCTTTGCTGTCGCTATGGCTATATCTCTTCCGCCGGGGACCATCCATTTTATCACGCCTATCCCGTCAGGAAAAACGACAGGACATTCCGTAGCCATCTCCCAAAGCTGTCTGGTAAACACTTCATCCTTTAAAGGCAATACAAATGTCAACGCGATCACATTAGTCGTATGTGCATGATATACTACTCTGTATCGGCCATCAGTAAGCTTCTTTTTCACCTGATGATTCATTAGATGAGACGGTAGTTCTGAAGTCGGTCGTCCTCCGTTTACAAGTCCCCAGACTATTCTGTAGCTGTCTCCTGTTTCGTTTATCTGTATTATGCATAACGAATCGGTCGGGTTGATCCTGACATTTCTGAAAAACTTTCCCGAGCCCGTAACCATGAAATACTCACCTGCCAGATCGGGAACGTATACTCCTATCTCCTGTAATTTTCCATCTGCAAGTTCATCAGTGACACTTTCAATCTCTTCCTTCTTTATTCTGTACGAAAGATTGCCTCCGTTTCTTTCATGCCAACCCATGTTCCATCCGTCATCAGCCATTCTGACAAACCCTTTGAAAAAATCTGTATCTTCTACTCTCATTTATTACCACTTCCTATTTCGATCTTTTTGACAGCACTCTGTCTTCATACTCATGTATACGATCATAAAACTGATCATCGTCAGCCACATTGCAAATATTGCAATACCTATCCCAAATATCTCCAAACGGATAAGTTTTTAATTTTTCCTGCAGGATCATCAGTTCAGTCATCCTGCCGTTATCCTGCAGCTGCTTTTCAACTTCATGCGGAATAAGCATTGCCGCAAGCAGAGCCTTGCTGAAACTTCTATATCCTATTGCCCATGCAGCAATCCTGTTAATGCTTGCGTCGAAGTAATCCAGTGCCATATGAACACGCTTTAACCCGTCACACCTTATTATCTCCTTGGCCAGCTCTTTTGTTTCATCATCAAAAAGAACTACATGATCAGAATCCCAGCGTACCGGTCTTGTTATATGCAATGCAATCTCATCATAGAAGCATAACAGCGAAGATATCTTATCCGAGACAACTTCTGTAGGGTGATAATGTCCATTATCCATGAGCGGTATGACACCTTCATGAGAAGCCGCAAAACTAAGTGTGAATTCTGCGCTTCCAGCTGTATAAGATTCATATCCGATACCAAAGACCTTTGATTCCACACATACTTTTACAAGTTTTTTATCATAGGGATATGTCAATATCTGTTCCAGTGAATCCTTATATCTTAAACGTGGACCGAGCCTGTCTCCGGGGATATCCTTATAACCGTCAGGTATCCATATATTCATTACGCATTCTTTTGCAGTTTCTTTTGCAAAATACTCTGCTATCCTAAGACACGCCTTTCCATGCTCTATCCAGAAACGTCTCACATCTTCATCAGGACTGGTAAGAGTCAGCCCGTCCTTTACCTTATCATGCGAAAAAAATGTAGGATTAAAATCTATTCCCAGAGAACGTTCTTTGGCAAACGATACCCATCTTGAAAAATGCTTTGGCAACAGCTTATCTCTGTCTGCAGTTTCTCCGTTTTCAAATATTGCGTAGCTTGCGTGAAGATTGATCTTTTTTGCTCCCGGCATAAGACTCATTGCCATATCAAAATCACTCATCAGTTCCTCATAAGTAGTTGCCCTTCCGGGATAATTGCCCGTAGTCTGTATACCGCCGCTTAAAGGACCGTCATGATCAAATCCCGTCACATCATCTCCCTGCCAGCAATGAAGCGATATTGAGACTTTCTTTAAATCTTCTATCACCTTGTCGGTATCGATTCCCAGTTTTTCATATCTTCTTTTTGCTTCTTCATATCCTGTACTCATACAACCCCTCAGCTTTCTTCTATCTTTATATTTCTCCTTGCCTGTGTGATGTTTTCACAGACGCCGTCCGCTACTATCTGCACAAACAGATTACCTACCGCTGTAGCTTCAGCCGGTCCGACACAGACTCTTTTATTTGTAGCCTTTTGTATCAAATGGTTTAGGTATGATGCTTTTGATCCTCCTCCAACTATATGAATCGTCTCATACTCTGTTTTTGTGATCTCTTCCAGCTTATCTATGCTTTTCTTGTAACAAGCCGCCAGACTTCTGTATATGAGCAGGGCATATCCAGCGATATCCTTCGGGGGATCGATTCTGCTTTCCAAACAGACCTCATCTATAGCCTCTATCATTCTTATCGGTGCAAAGAATCTGCTGTCATTTACATCTATCACTCCGTCAAATGTATCATCAGAACAGCTTTTGGATCTCTCTTCAGCAAGCCTTGATATCTCATCATAGCTGTATCTTTCGAAATAATCATGTCGCAGAGACTGTATCATCCACATTCCCATAATATTTTTAAGAAATCTGTATCTTTGCTCCACTCCTCCCTCGTTTGTAAAGTTTTCGTTTTGCGCTTCCTTGGAGCAATCACAGTTTTTTCTTTCCGTTCCAAGAAGTGACCATGTCCCGGAGCTTATAAAGACTGTTTCACCTTTTGCAGGTACGGCAGCTACAGCGGAAGCCGTGTCGTGGGATGCGATCTTTATCACTCTCGTGTCATATCCTACGATACCAGCTATATCTTTTTTCAGTCCTCCTGCCAATGTCCCGGGATTTACGATCTTGCTTAGAAGTTCCTGCCTGATGCCGAGTGCATCAATGATCTTTTTGTCCCAGTCACAGCCTTGAGCGTTTACCAGGCCTGTAGTTGTAGCATTTGTATATTCAGAAGATATATTCCCCGTCAGCATGAAAACAAAATAATCCGGCAACAGCAGCATATGTTTTGCCCTGTCGTATATCTCAGGTCTTATCTTCATATCACTAAAAAGCTGATATACAGTATTGAATTTCTGCTTTTGTATTCCTGTATGTAAATATAAGGTGTCCGCAGATATTATACTTTCAAGCTCCTTATCAGTTGAATCGGTTCTGTGATCCCTGTATGCATAAACTCTGTCTAAAAGCTTTCCTTCTGCATCTAAAAGCGCATAATCAACACCCCATGTGTCTATACCAAGACTGTGAGGGATCTTTCCGATCCGTCTGCATTCTTTCATGCCCTCAAGTATTTCTCCAAAAAGCCTGTCAGTACTCCATGTAAGCGAACCGTTTTCTTCATCCATATGATTCTCAAATCTGTATACTTCCTCCAGAATGAGTCTGTTGCCTTTAATATGTCCAAGAATATGCCGGCCGCCAGAAGCACCGATATCTATTGCAAGATAGTATCTTATCACAGCGTTACTCCTCTCTTGAATACAGCCATATCATGATAACCGGACCTTTCTGCACATACCTTTTCTCCGTTAGCACAATCTATGATCTTTTCAAACAGTTCATCAGTCAATTCTTTGATACTTTTGCCGTTTACCAGTGTTCCTGCATTGAAATCGATCCAGTTGCTTTTACGGTTAGCAAGCTCATTGTTCGAAGATATCTTCATAGTAGGAACAGGAGCAGCAAATGGAGTTCCTCTTCCTGTTGTAAACAATATGATCTGTGCGTGTGCAGCAGCGAGTGCTGTGCATGCCACCGGATCATTGCCGGGAGCATACAAGAGATTCAATCCATGCTCTTTTATACGCTCGCCGTAATCGAGTATGCCTACAACCTGTGATGTTCCCGATTTTTGAGTGCAGCCCAGTGATTTATCCTCAAGAGTCGTGATCCCTCCCTTCTTATTCCCGGGAGAGGGATTCTCATATATGTTCTGACCATTATCCTTAAAATATCTTTTAAAGCTGTTGATCATATCAACAAATTTTCTAAAGAGCGTCTCATCATGGCATCTGTTCATAAGAAGCTTCTCAGCCCCAAACATCTCGGGAACTTCTGTCAGTATGCAGCATGCGCCAAGATTTATTAGACGATCACTGACATGTCCCAAGAGCGGATTTGCGGTTATTCCCGATAATCCGTCCGAACCTCCGCACTTTAATCCCACTGTCAGCCTGTCTGCAGGCACCTCTTCTCTGACATCTTCGGATGCATAGTCTATGAGCTCCTTTAACAGTTCCTCGCCCCGTTCTATTTCATCCGCCTCATCCTGGCATACCATGAACCGAACCCTGGACTCATCATAGTCCGTCATCTTTGCTTTTATTGCCTCTACAGGCGAATTCTCACATCCCAGTCCCACAATAAGAACGCCTGCTGTATTTGGATGTGTTGCCAGATCGGCCAATATCCTCTCCGTCGCTTCCTTGTCCTCTCCGGTCTGTGAACATCCGTAAGGATGAGTAAATGCGACCACGGAATCTATATTGGTCATGAATCTTTCCTTATAAGCTTCTCCCAGCCTTGCAAGTCTTTTAACGATATCATTCACACAGGCAGTAGTAGGTATGATCCATACCTCGTTTCGTATTCCGACTTCACCGTTTTCTCTGATAAAACCGTTAAATGTAACCTTTTTATCAGGCAGACCATCTGCAGAAATACATACCGGTTCATATGTATAGTCTGTTATATAATCCAGACCTGTCTTAACGTTATGAGTATGTACCCATTCTCCCATGAAAATATCACAAACAGCCGTACCTATACTGTTACCGTATTTAATTATATCCTCACCGGCTCTGATATCTTTGAGAGCAAATTTATGGCCTTTTGAAATATCTGTTTTAAGCTGTATATCTCCTGTATCCGCTATTGTGATCTTTTCTCCTGCCCTTAAATCAGTAAGAGCCACGGCCACATTATCATCAGGGTTTATCCTAAATACATCCATAGCTTTCCTCTATCTGTTTCTTACTGCTGACTCCAGTGCATGCTTCGGATCAGAAATAATATCCGAAAGTGCATTTATCACTCTGTCTTTAAGTCCATCTATCTCATTTAGCCTCATTCCCCACATACTGTCCTCGGAAAGGATAATCTCTACGTATCTTTCTGCATCATATACGGCAGCTTTGGCAAAGATATCAAGAACTTCTTTATCATCTCTTATTTCATATGAGCATTTTTTCCCGTTCCGATCTCTTTTACCGATAAAAATCTCGTCTTTGTCATATTCACCTTTGTAGTAGGCAAGCAGTGCTGCCAATGAGAAAGCAAAAAGTTTAGTTTCCTTACCCATATTGATCAGATCAAGCATTGTCGGAAGGCATCTTGTCTTCCACTTTGATATACTGTTCAGTGCAATATCATGCAGTCTGTGATGTATATATGGATTTTTGAATCTTTTAAGGACTGATCCCGCAAATTTATCTAGCTCTGATCTGTCCATTTCTATTGTGGGTATTATCTCATTTTCAAACAGAGCATTTATATAATCCTCAACTTCCTTGTCCTGTACTGCTTCCAGGACCGTATCGTAGCCCATAAGATATGATATGAGAGCAAATGAAGTATGCGCACCGTTAAGTATCCTTACTTTTCTCATCTTGTACGGTCTTATATCATCAGTAAAAACAACCGGCAGACCAGCCTCCTTAAGTCTGAATTCTTTGCTTATATCTTTTTCAGGCTGTATGATCCATGAACCGAATGCTTCACCCGTAACAATAAGCTCATCCCTGTATCCCAGATCATTCCACAGTTCTTCAGCCTTGTCTGAAGGATAGCCTGATATTATCCTGTCCACTAAGGTTGAACAAAAAATACATGCTTCATCAAGCCAGGTTAAAAACTCTTTCTCCAGATTCCAATCTCTCGACAGCTTTTTTACTATGTTCCTCAATACCTTGCCGTTATCATCTATAAGCTCAACCGGCAAAATGATGACTCCCCTTTCATTGTCTCCCAAAAAGGTTTTATATCTTCTGTACAAGAACTGTGTGAGTTTAGCCGGGAAAGATTTTGGTGGTCTGTTGTTTATCAGATCCGAATCATCATATACTATCCCAGCTTCTGTGGTATTGGATACAATAAATCTCAGGTTTTCATCATCGGCAAAGGCTACGTACCTGTCGTAGTCCTCGTAGCACGAAATCATACTGCTCACGCTGGTTATAAGCCTTGTTCTTTGTTCTGTACTTGCGCTTAGCATAACGGTATACAGGCAGTTTTGCCGGTTAAATGACTCTGTGGGCTTTCCCGGTCTTGGTTTGACTATAATGATCTCAGTGTCCATGACGCCCTTCTCATTGGCGATATCGATCATCTCGTCAACAAACCCTCTCAAAAAATTGCCCTCTCCAAATTGTAAAAGTCTCGTTTGCCTGTTTTTAGGCTGCGGGCATACATCAACTATATCTTTCATTTTTTGCCTTTCTTGTTGTCTTAATGTAAGCGCTTACATTTTGTATTCTACACCTGTAAAGCCTATTAGTCAACGTTTCGTTTCCGGGTTGGTCTTGTATATTTATAAGTTTTGATGTAAAATTGTGTAAACTGTTACATTAAATCTTGAGGAGAGACCAAAGACATGAACATATACGATATTTCAAAGCTGGCCGGCGTTTCTACTGCCACAGTTTCCCGCGTCATCAATGGATTTGACAATGTAAAACCCTCAACCAGAGAAAAGGTTTTAAGCGTAATGGCCAAACAAGGCTATACTCCCAATGCTTTTGCCAGAGGACTTGGTCTCAATACCATGAATTCTGTCGGAATAATGTGTGCTGATTCCTCAGACATGTACTTAGCCAAAGCAGTCTACTACATAGAAGGAAGACTTAGAGAAGGCGGATATCACTGTATACTGACATGCACGGGCTATGAAAGAGAAAGCCAGCGTGAAGCCATGGATATGCTGCTTTCACAGCATGTTGACTGCATCATACTTGTCGGTTCGACATTTATTGATAAATCCGACAAAAACAATAAATATATATATGATGCAGCTTCAACCGTTCCGGTCATGCTGCTAAATGCATCGCTTGAACACAAGGGAATATACTGTGTACTGTGTGATGACTGTCATGCAACGCAGACAGCCACTCTGCATCTGATCGACGACGGCAGAAGCGATATCCTGTATCTTTTCAATTCATATTCATACTCAGCAAAGAAAAAGGCTCTTGGCTACAGAAGCGCATTTGAAATGCGAGGCATTACCTGTGACGAAAGGTATATACAGTTCTTTAACGGTTCTTCACAGGACATTGAGGGTGTATGCAATTTTGTTTCTGATCTGAAAGACAAAGGCCTGCACTTTGATGCCGTGCTCGCATCTGACGATTTCCTTGCAGTCGGTGCCATCAAATATGCCATACGCAATGGTATAACCATTCCAAATGAACTTTCAGTCATAGGATATAATAACTCGATCTTAACCACCTGCTGCGAACCTGAATTATCATCTGTCGATAACCAACTGGAACTTCTTTGCAACAACCTTGTACGGATATGTATAGGCACTCTTTCAGGCGAATCCATGCCCAGAAAGACTATATTCGGCGGTGAACTGATACATCGAAAGACTACCGTTCACCCCGATGATTCAGATTCAGAAAATTCTTAAGTAAAACCATTTTCAGAAAAATTCAGATCTATATAGGAGAGTAATTTAACTATGAAACAATTTATGGATAAGGAATTCATCCTTGATAACCCGACCGCCTCAAAACTATTTCATGAATATGCTGAAAAAGCTCCGATCATCGACTATCACTGCCACATCAGCCCTAAAGAGATAGCACAAAACAAACACTTCAAAAATATAACCGAAGTATGGCTTGGAGGTGATCATTACAAATGGCGTTTTATGCGTTCGTGCGGAGTAGACGAAAAATACATCACCGGAAACGCAAGTGATAAAGATAAGTTTCTTAAGTGGGCAGAATGTCTCAGCAAAGCCATAGGCAATCCTTTGTATCACTGGAGCCATCTTGAACTCCAAAGGTATTTTGGTTTTAACAAGCCTCTTAATCCCAGCAATGCCGAAGAAGCGTGGGAAACATGCAACAGGGTGCTATCAGCCCCCGATATGGGAGCCAGGGATATCATCATAAAGTCACGTGTTACACTTATATGCACGACAGATGATCCCATAGATTCTCTTGAATACCACGATGTGATACGAAGTGACACATCATTTCCGGTGAAAGTTCTTCCTGCGTGGCGTCCAGATAAGGCCATGAATATTGAAATGCCCGATTACTGCGAATATCTGGGCAAGCTTTCCAGCATAAGCAACATTACGATAGATTCATTCGAAAGCCTTATCAATGCTTTGAAAACAAGGATGGATTTCTTTGAAGATATGGGTTGTCTGGTTTCCGATCATGCTTTGGAGTATATCATGTATGCCCCTGCTGAGCTTTCAGAGATCGAGAACATATTTAGAGCCAGACTCTCAGGAAGGGATCTGTTAAGTGAAGAAGTGTTAAAATTCAAGTTTGCCTTTATGCAGGCAATGGCCAAGGAATATGTCGCCAAAAACTGGGTTATGCAGCTGCACTACGGATGCAAGAGAGATAACAACCGATTGAGTTATGAAAGACTCGGTCCCGATACCGGTTATGACTGTATAAATGATCATACACCTTCTTACGAGGTTGCGGATTTCCTTAATGCGCTTGAAGAAAAGAACAGTCTTCCCAAAACTATACTGTATAGTTTGAATCCTACCGATAATGCTTCGATCGGAACCATTATCGGATGTTTCCAAAACTCCGATGCTGTTTCCAGAATTCAGCAGGGAAGCGCGTGGTGGTTCAACGACCACAAATCAGGAATGTTGGACCAGCTGCGTTCTTTAGCCTCACTCGGAAATCTGTCCGGATTCGTAGGTATGCTCACAGATTCAAGATCCTTCCTGTCATATACCAGACACGAATACTTCAGACGTATACTTTGCAACATGTTCGGCGAGCTTGTTGAAAACGGCGAATTCCCCGATGATTACGAGATACTTAAAAAGATCATCAAAGATATATGCTACAACAACTGTGTAAATTATTTCAGATTTCCGATAGATTGCATTTAGAGAGATTTATAAATAAATCAAGCTGTACACATTGTCAGTGTACAGCTTATTTTATTCTACAGTTCTATAACTCTTTGTATATCGCCGTTTAGATTAGTTATTATCTTCACATCTGCTTTTGTCTCAAATATCTCGCGTCCGTCGATCTGCGCTCTTGAGCCTGTAAGAGTGTTTTCCACTCTGTATACATGCTCACCGATATGCTGTTCATATATGCTCTCACTTTTGTTTGTACAGCCCCAGAACAGCTGCTCTCTTTCTCTGTGGACTCCATATATCCTTGATATGTACTCAAGAACAGACAGCATAGCCGGCCCGTATGCATCGATCTCGCCTTCTAGGGATACTTTTGAAATCTGCCCCGTAAACGGATCAAACTGCTGTACAAATCTGCACTCCTCTTTTAATGCGTCAAAAAGACATTTTCCGAGTCTTGGTATAAGATGATCATATCCGTAGTTTTCAAGAGCCCTGATCGCTCTCTGATAGGTCAGTGCTTCACACTGTCCGCTCCAGTTGTTAGTCTCAATATTTCGAAACATGGAATCATTTACCGCGACAGAAGGAAGCGGCATCTTTGTCCAGAACTCGTCCGGATTCAACAGATGCCTATTTACGAATGCATCCGCCATCCGATCATCTATGCTGTGCCAGTACATAGCCCTTAGCGTATTATGATACAGAACAGGTATCTCAAAATGATTCTTGTCCCTGTCAAAACATGTCCCTCTTTCCTCGCTCCATAGGTATTCACGTATCTTTCTTCTTACAGCATCTGCCTTTTTGTTCCACCTATCGGCCAGTTCTTCTTTTTTGAGTATCCTGCTGATCTGTGAAAGAGTTTCTCTGCTTGAATATGAATAACTCATAACATCTATAGATGCCATTGGAACTATCCTGCAGTCTTGTGGAGGTTGTTCCTCAGTCCATGCATCGGGAGCATCCATATATCTTACCGCATGATCTTCGCCGGTGTCGTATTTGCAAAATGACTCCAAACATCCATCATTATCGGAATCCCTTGTTTTCCATAGATAATCATCGAATCTCTCAAGTGTTGTATATAACAGATCAAGATAGTCAGTTTTCTCTTCAGCAATATAATACATATTGAGAGCCGGAGCCGGGAAACAAAAACCCTGAAATTTATTAAACTGAGGTATTACTATGCCATTCTCCAAAGCTATTGAGCCGGGAATTCTCCCATCATCTCTCGCATACTCCATGAACATGAGCTGGTTGTTAAGGCCGATCTCTATGTTCCTTTTGGCATACATCTCTCCGCCCATCGGCTGTGTTTCCAGCCATATCTTCTCATATCCACCGCCTTCTACAAGGACACTTCGTCCCGCAAAATCTTTGATATTAAACAAGCACTTGCGTTCTGCTTCATCGTAAAGGCGCTTAAGCTTCAAGTCCGATATATCAAATAAAACTTTCGACTCTTTCTCCACTGTCTATACCTGTCTGTTCTCTACATGCCAGTAATCATATTTTGCCAAAGCCTTTTTTTCCAGCATATCATGAATATACATCCCCATATGAGCGCCGGTAAATCCCCTGCAATACTCATCGGTAAGAATATGTGTATCAGCCTGCGCATTAATACCTATCCAGTTATCATCAAAACTATAAGAAAACCAGATTCTTATACCATCCGTCTCTATCCTTAACTTGACAGGATCATCATTATCTATAATAACCGGCTTGATAAGATCTTTGATATCGCCACTGTCACTCTTTAGCAGAACAAGTATTCTCTCGCCAGCCTCATTTAATGATTTGCCGAATATATAGAAATTCAGGTTATCATACATATATACAATACCTGCAAGTTGCTGATAGGATTGAGGTCTGAAATCCATGCATGTTTCTGCCATGCACGCAATGCTCTGCTGTCTTGTCGCAAGCAACGATACATGATGCAGTGAATTTAATGACTCTTCACCCCTTAGTATCAGTTTGGATGCAGCTTTATCAATGCTTGAAAAATTGTTATAATCCCATCTTAGAGATGAGTAAGCCACATCAATTGTTTCTTTATCAAAACTGTCATGAAAGACAGATTCTTTATTAAGTTCTGATCCTTCATCATCTTCACAGGATATCGCTGCCAGAGGCTCTGCTGTCTGAACCTGTCCATAGTGATCTGCGTTTTGAGTTTTAAACCAACCATCTTTATCAAGGATCATCTTTTGGATCGCTGTTTCTCTGCCAAGGATGCATCCGCCTGCTTCCTTTACCGGTCTGGAACACAGATGCACCATGTACCATTCATGCTGAGGCGTTTCCACAAGACTTGCATGCCCGCACTTTTGTAGCAATCCTTCCTTGTCTGATGTGAGTATAGGATTGTCGGGACATGTTATATATGGACCGTAAACCGAATCCGAACGCGCAAGTGTGACACAATGATCATATCCCGTACCGCCTTCGGCGACCACAAGATAGTAAAAGTCTCCTATGTGATATATATGAGGTCCCTCTAAGCAGCCGATGCCCGAACCATCATATACATGAACTCGTTCTCCTACAGGCTTCATGTTATCCGGCGAGATTTCCTGCACCGTTATACCCTTAAAACCGTTTATCATATTCACGAGATATTTTCTTCCATCCATGTCATGAAAAAGCGACGGATCAAAACCGATGCTGTTAAGATATACGGGATCTGACCACTTTCCATATATATCATCAGCCCATACCACATAGTTATTCGTGTTATAGAATCTTCCCCTCTTGGTCTTGACATCCGTATATACCAGATAATATCTGCTCCCGTCATAGCTAAGACACGGAGCCCATACTCCGCCCGATGGCGGATCTCCTGTCAGATCGAGCTGGCTTTTTCTATTTAGCGGTGAATCGATCTGCTTCCATCTTTTCAGATCCTTTGATTCAAACAACCTCACTCCCGGCCACCACTCAAACGTAGATGTCGCTATATAGTATTTTCCTTTAGCCCATATAATACTTGGATCTGGGCAAAACCCTCTGAGTATCGGATTTATGATCATTTTGGCACCTGCTTATATCATCCTTTCAGACCGCTGGTTCCGATTCCTTCTACCAGATATCTGTTGAATATCAAAAAGATAAGAAATACCGGGATCAAAGATAATGTAGACATTGCAAACATAGCACCGTAATCCGTTTTGGAAGCAGCGTCCGCAAACATCTTGATCGCCAGCGAAGCCGTATAGGATTCAGGCTTGCTGAGATAAAGTAACGGTCCCATATAGTCATCCCATTTCCAATAGAACTGGATGATAACTGTTGTTACTATAGAAGGCTTTAGCAACGGTAATATTATATTAGCATAAATCGCATACTTGCTGCATCCGTCTATTGTGGCAGCCTCATCCAGTTCCTTGGGGATACCCTTCATAAACTGCATCATCTGATATATAAAAAAGGCCTGTCCGCAAAAATAAGGGAGGATAAGCGGAACATAGCTGTCAGCTAACCCAAGTTTATACCAGATGAGGAACGAAGGTATCATTATAACCTGTCCCGGCAGCATCATGGTTGCGAGCATACACGTAAACCAGAACTTTCTGCCTTTAAACTCAACTCTCGCAAATGCGTAAGCGACCAGCGAAGAACTGATCACAGTTCCAAGCGTTGCTACAGCCGTTATAACAAACGAGTTGAAGAAAAATCTGGCAAACGATATACCGCTGAATCCACTCCAGCCGGTAGTATAGTTGGCTAGTTTAAAATTCTTCGGTATCAGACTCAACGATCCTCTGAGTATCTCGGCATTGTCTTTGAAAGAGCCGGATATCATCCATAAAACCGGATATATCATGACAAATCCGAAGGCAATGACCAATATATGGTATATTAGCTTTCTAATTCTGATCTTAGATTTCATCACTCGTCGTCGCCTCCTTCACCGAATACCCAGAACTTTGAACTCTTGAATATCATAAGGGTTATGATACTCATGATAACAAGCATAAACCAGCTCATTGCACAGGCATATCCCATGTGGTTGTACTTGAAAGCCTGGTTATATACGTTCAGGGCATACATCATGGTTCCGTTATTAGGGCCTCCCCCAGTTATGACAAATGCCTGGGTGAACGCCATGAAAGCTTGTATAGTCTGCATTACCAGATTATAAAGTATGATCGGCGACAGGCACGGGATGGTGATGCTCTTAAACATCTGCCACACTCCTGCCCCGTCGATCCGTGCAGCTTCATAATACATTGACGGGATCTCTTTCAGACCTGCTGCAAATATTATCATCGACGATCCAAACTGCCATACAGTCATCAGTATAAGTGGATAAAGCGCCAACTTTGAATCTCCGAACCAGTTGACCGCAGAAAGTCCCATATCAGCTAAAACTGAGTTGAAGAGTCCTTTTCTGGCAAAAAGCTGTTTCCATACAAGCGCTACAGCCACGCTTCCGCCCACAAGCGAAGGCACATAATAAAGTGATCTGTAAATAGTTACCATCCTGCTCTTTCTTGTCAATACAAAAGCTACCAGGAGGGCAAACGCAAGCTTTAAAGGTACCGATATCAGTACATATTTTAATGTGATCCCCAGTGATTTTATGAATATTTCGTCATGAAGCAGCTGTATAAAGTTCGCCGCTCCCACATAAGTTGCGGTCTTGTTTCCCATCGAATAGTCCGTAAACGCATAATAAAACGAAGTTATGATCGGAATAAACGAGAAGCATACAAAACCGAAAATGAAAGGAAATGCAAAAATATTTCCTACTGTCTGATCCTTATTGAAAAATCTTGATACTATGGATGTTTTTTCTGCATTATTCGACACAGCAGCCATCCCTCCTTAAAACTACAGGTACACATCTCCTAAGGAAAGTGTACCTGCATATAACATATTTCTATTTACTAACCCTATTTCCCCAAAACACTATTTAAAAAGCTTTTCAGCATCAGCATATGTCTTGTCAGCAGCTTCCTGTGCTGTTATATCACCTGACACAACCTGCTGAATATAGTTACGATAGTTGTCAACAACCTCATCCTGGCCGGCAGGGCTGAGAACGTTGATCTTTTCAGGCGTTTCAAAAGTTCCTACTAGGCTTACATAGTCATACATGATCTTCTGACCTTCAGTCGCTTCAGCCTCAAGAGCCTTACGTACTTCGTCGTTGATCGGTATTCCTCTCTCTCCCTTTAATACGTTGTTGCACTCTGTGCTGTTCTGGAACCAGCTGATAAACTTAGCAGCTTCCTCTTTATTCTTGCTGTCCTGTGATATGCAGAGCATCTGTGAAGACTGGATAACCGAACCTGCAGGGCCGTCCGCCTTTACTCTCGGAACAGTTGCAAGCGCCAGATGGCGGCCTTCTTTTTCGCAAATATCATAGATGGTCGGGAACTGGTTGACAGCAACCCATGTCATTGCTGCTTCGCCTGTAACAAGGAAATCATTCTCGATGTTAGTTATCTCCATCTCGGCACCGGCATCCGGAGATGCACCCTTTTTGATAAGATTTGCTCTCATCTCAATATAAGGTGTAAGCATCTGTGCATCTGCAAATCCCATACCTGTGAGATCAAGATTAAAGAAACCGTATTCTCCTACCTTGCCCTGCTGTCCTATGTATGTAGAGCAACCTGCTATAAACTCACTTGAAGTGAATCCTGATGAGCCAAAATGTCCTGTCTTTTCAGCGATAGTAAGCGCCGCCTGTTCAAAATCATCCCATGTCCAGTTTTCTGTAGGAAGAGGAACGCCTGCCTCATTGAACATATCTACATCATAAGCAATACCGTATGTATTAAGACCATTTGAGAGACCGATCTGATGTCCGTCGGTATCCTGAGTGATCTTTAAATACGCATCTGAAATACCGGATGTATCAACTACACCGCTATCTATGAACTCATTCATGTAGTAGATCTTGTCGATATACTCAGGAAAGTTTCCTCCAAGCTGGAAGATATCCCATACCTGATCTGAAGCGACCAGTGTCTTAAGTTTTGTGAAGTAGCTGTCAAAATCGTAAAATTCATACTCGATATCAACATTAGGATGTTCTTTTTCATACATCTCGATTACCTCAACCGTGATATCGTGTCTTGTCTGTGAACCCCACCATGCCATTCTCAGTGTTACCGGCTCTTCTGAATCTGCTGCAGCCGTCTCGGTTACTGCCTCAGTAGTATCAGAGCTAGAATCCTCGGCAACCGCTGCTGTATCTTCACTGGATGGTGCTGTGTCCGCAGCAGGTGCTGAACTACCGCATGCTGTAAGTCCAAACAGCATTGTTGCGGTCAAAAGTGTTGCTAACATCTTTTTCATGTTAAAATACTCCTTTCCTGAAACCCTCATGTAAAAAGATTTGAGTGATATCCTCCAGACCGTTTTTTAAGATATCGCTCCTAATGGCTTGATTATATGATGTAAGCGCTTACAATAATACCAAAATATTGGCTGTTTTTTTATAAAATTACATATTTTTTGTGATTTTGTGTTATAATGAACGTCAAAAGTAACAAAAATACATCAGAAAATTCGCATTTTGTGGGGACTTTTATGAGAACAGAAGAATATAATAATGGTTTTTATATAGAGCAGAAGATCCGCATCCCTTCATTTGTTATGAACTATGAGCATAACCATAATTACTGCGAGATATTTTATCTAAGGCGCGGAATGTGTACCTATACTGTTGACAAGAAGAAATGCCATTTGAGCGCAGGAGATATCTTTATAGTAAAAGCCGGAGAGTCTCATTGCACCTGTTATGAGGGTATCGAAGAATGTGAACGAATAGTCATCGCATGTGATCCAAAACACCTGCCTGATGATTTTTTGAAAAAGTATCCCGAAATAGAACACACTCTCTCAACATCAGGCAAGGTTGTCTTAAGCGATTCCGTTCGGGAAAAGCTTGAGGATATTTTTGCTGATATGATGTTGGAAAGCAGTATGCCCGACAATTATTCCTATGATATGATGCTCGTTCTTGTCATCAAACTACTGCTCACAATACAGAGGAGCGGAATATTCGTATATGAGCAGTTATCCTCTTCAAACGAGATCAGTCCCAATATAGAACAGGCTATAAATTTCATTGCACTGAATTATTCAATGCAGTTGACGCTTGACGAAATATCAGCGCGATTTAACCTGTGTCCGTCATATTTTTCAAAGAAGTTTAAGATAGAAACGGGTATGACATTCAAGGAATACCTCAATTATATACGTCTGCGGCAGGCAACACAGATGTTGTTAACTACCGATGATTCCGTGACCAAGATCGCAATTAACTGCGGTTTCAACAGCAGCAACTATTTCAAGGATTGCTTCCATAAAAAGTTTGGCGTATCCCCCAGACAGTTCAGAAATACCAGAAGATAGATAGGTCATGCTTTTTTATAAAACATTTGACGGTTTGTGTTTTCGATGTTAGTATTCTCTTACACGGACTCGGAACCAGACCGCCCTGTTTGTGAATCATACGGATTTTTAGGAGACCTAATATGATTTATAATGTACAGGATTACGGTGCTATTGGTGATGGCAGTCACAACGATTCTTCCGCGATTCAGGCTGCTATAGATGCCTGTTTTGCTAATGGCGGCGGACGGGTAGTGTTATCTAATGATCACATATACAGATCGGGAACGATCATCTTAAGATCGAATGTGGATTTCCATATAGAACAGAGAGCTGTTCTAAAGGCAAGCGATAATATCAAGGATTTTGATATATTTTCCAAAGACAGCGCTTCTTCACATGAGATCAAAGTACCCACATATGAAAACTGTGAATATCAGGGATGTCCAACATTGTTCTTTTTATATGCAAAAGATGAGGACAATATCTCGCTTTCAGGAGAAGGAACAATTGACGGAAACGAAGAGATATTCTATGGAGAGATAACGCCATGGCATATAGACGGCAGTTTCTACCCAAGAGTTCCTCTGATGTTTTTCGAACATGTAAAAGGCCTGAACATACGCGATCTGACACTATGCAAAAGTGCTTTCTGGACAGTTCATCCGATCGGTTGTGAAAATGTTACCATTGACAATCTTTTTATCAACAACAACCTGCGGCTTGCAAATTGCGATGGGATTGACCCCGATCACTGCAAAGATGTCATCATAAAAAACTGTCGGATAATCTCTGCCGATGATTGCATCGTGTTCAAAAACACTCATTACGGCAGTTATTACGGTCCATGTGAAAATATAACTGTAGATAACTGCTATCTTACATCCACGAGCGCAGCTATCAAATTCGGGACAGAAAGCGAAGATGTTTTCAGAAATATCACCGTCAGCAACTGTGAAATATCCAATAGTAACAGAGGTATTTCCATACAGCTGCGAGACAGCGGCTCTGTAGAGGATGTTCATTTTGAAAATATCAGTATAGACTGCCATATGTTTTCTCAGGAACACTGGTGGGGAGACGGAGAACCAATCGCACTCACTGCAGTTGCAAGAAAAAGCGATACGCACGTAGGAAGAATACGGAACATATCATTCAACAATATTACATGCAACTGCGAAAACGGGATCATGATATACGGTGACAAGGCCACAAATATCAACAACATAAGCTTCAATGATCTTCACATGTTATTGATATCAAAAACAGGCGAGATTAGATCTTCCCGTGATCTTCGCCCATGTGAAGAGACTCCGTCTGTTGCGTCTCATCCTTTATGCTTTTATGCCCATCATGCAGGTAATATATCTGTAAAGAATTTTATTATTGATGCACAAGAGAGCCTTTCAGACACCTTTAAACCATATGTTGAAATCGAAGGATGCAGTTCAACATACATAGATTGGAAGCTTAAATGAGCAGGTTTTTTAACTTAGACAATCCGGTTTGGAAATTCATCGGACGTATAGCGGATCTGTTTGTATTATCCATATTGTGGTATATATGTTTAATCCCAATAATCACCACAGGATCTGCAACAAGCGCACTTTACTATGTTACTCTTAAGATGACTCGTAATCTAGAAGGTAAGATCGTATCGCAGTTTTTTGAATCGTTTAAGGATAATCTCAAGCAGACTGTTATACCATGGACATCCGGTCTTATTACAGTTCTTTTTCTGTTCATAGATATCAGAATGGCATTGTTAAGACCATCCACCTTAAGCCTTGCGCTCACTATATGCTTCTTAATATGTGCTTTCATGCTTATTGTTTTTCTTTCCATGCTGTTTCCTCTGATTGCCAGATGTAATGACTCGATCAAGATACAGCTAAAAAACTGTATGGGCATCTGCATCAAAAATCCCCTTGCCTGTGTTTCTGTGGCACTTATCACAGTTTCAGTATTCCTGTTCGCAGTCTTTGTATTCTGGCCTCTGTTAATTATCGCTCCCGGGCTCAGCGCTTATATCAATTCATATGTCATCAATAACATCTTTCACAAGTATTCAATGGATCTACAGTGAATAGATCGGTTTATAAAAAACAAGTTGCGGGATGTTATCCCGCAACCAGCTTTTTCCTACTCTGAATACTGCATTTTAATAACTGCAGCATTATCTTTACAAACATTACCTTTTTTCTATCCAAATCAAGTTTCTTTACTTCCTACATCTGAAAAATATGAAATCCGGCTGATGGATCACTCCTCCGAATACATCAGGGTGCTTTTTTATGATCTCCTCGGGAAGCTTTGATTCCTGACATTCCTCAATAATAAATCCCGCATTTGCTATATCGTTTATCAGAGTAGAAATCTTCCTGTGATACACTTCGTAATCATCCACTATCCAGTGAATATGCCTGACTCCTTCTATCCCGTAATTGTGAAGGTTGGCATACAGCCTTTCTCCTTCGGCTGTTCTGGTATATCTGTCATAAACTCCGTCATATGCGGTAGAGATCGGATGAGACATGGAGAAAACACAGACTCCGTTTTCATCTAGCAGATCAAATATCGTTTTCATCAGCTTCGAAAAATCTTCAACATAATCAAAGGCCAGTGAACTTGTGATCACATCAAATCTTTCGTTTAACTGATCAAGATCTTCAAAAACCATCTGACGGTAGGTGATATTATCAGCAGAGTTGTTCTCGTTAGCATATCCGAGCATTTTCTCGGAAATATCAATCCCTAGTACCGACAATGCACCTTTACTTGCATACTGTTTCGCGTGCTGTCCCATTCCGCAGCCGATATCCAGTACTCTTTTTCCTTCAAGAGGCGGCAGCATCTCAGTTATTATCGGAGATTCTATGACATCATTGAAATTGATATCATTCATTCTCTGATTCTTGAAATATTCATAAAATCTGTCGTTATCGTAGATATTCTGTTTCGCCATATTGATATCCCATCGCCTCTGCTACTGTTTGAGCCTTATCCTCTCCCGTAAGCAATCCGAGTAAGCTGAATGCAACAAATGGCGCTGTCTGAGGACAGAAGCTCGTTATCACATTACCATCCATAACGATACTCTGATCAGGAATTACATCTGCGCCAAAATCCGCCAGCTGTTTTTGCCTTCTGCCATCACCCAGATGGTATGTTGTAGCTTTCCTGCCCTTAAGGATACCGCTTGCTCCAAGCGGCAATGCTCCTACACAGACCGAGACTATATATTTACAACGTTTATTAAAGTCTCTTATCAGTTCAAGGAACCGTTCGCTGTAAGCTTCCTCATAAAAGCCATATTCCTCAAATCCACCGGGAATAATAAGAGCATCATACTCATCAATATCTATTTCATCAAATACCTTGTCAACCGTGATACAGACTTCGAAAGCTGATGTTACGTTCTTATAAAAGCCTGCCATTATCACTTCAACATCGATACCGTAATCGTTCCTTGCCCATCCCATAACATCAATAAATGGAGCAAATTCCATCATCTCAAAACCTTTACAGCAAAACAGCAACAATCTCATACAATTCTCCTGAATAACATGAATACTAAAAGATCATACAGTAAAGCTTTCAGTCTTTAAGTCGCAGTAATATCTGCCCTTAACAGCCGTAAACTTTAAAACACAATAATCTGGATCTGTCACTCCTTTCTTGTAAAATATCGTATCGCCCTTTTTCCAGATCATGTTCTTTGATTCCTGATCAGTTAATACTTCCATATTTCCGGTAAGCATCACCCCTACATATCTCACCAGCCCCTTGTGATAGAAGTATATACTTGCCTTGGGATTTTCTAAAAACTGCTTAACTCTGAGCGATGATGTATTTGTGGAAAAATAGAATTCTTTTAATCCTGATCGTTTTCTTGGCGTTAACATTGCCTTGATATTCGGGAATCCTTCGTCATCTACAGAACATATAAAACTGACTTTTTGTTTATCGATAAATTCTTCTATCTTATTTAATTCCATTATATTTCTCTTTTCGTATTTCCATCTCTATAACATTAAACGGCTTTTTCTCAACTGTTTCTCTGTCAACAAATCCAATCCTCTTATAACAGTTATGAGCAATGTCATTGTTTTCAAAAACACCTATCGTCACAACATCTACATCAAATATCTCAAACGCATATTTCAGTCCGACTCTTAGCATTTCACTGCCGTATCCTTTTGCACGCATGGAATCATCAACAATAACCCATCCAAAGCGAAGTATCTTATTATTCCCGTTAAGATAACGCATTATGAAATGACCTACAACTCTGTTCTCATCATCAATAGCGACCCACGGATAGAAATTGTCAGGCTCTGCGCAGTCACCGTTTTTTACACGGTATTTTTTATCTATGATCTCAGCACTTATCGGGAAATCACCGAAAAGCTCACCGCCCCACATAGTGAATACATCCTTATTCTTTATCCAGTTTGCAATGACATGTGAATCACACTCTTTATACGGTCTAAGTCTCAGCATTTATATATTTCCTTTACAGTTCATCAGAGTCTATTCAGATTTTTCCAATCCGCACTCCGAGCAGTATTTTCTGTTATTCTTCGTTCCGCAGTTTTGACAGAACCATGTTTCGGTATCAAGTGATGAATAGTTTGCACTCCAGGCTTCACTTAAGACTCTGCCTATGGAATCGAACGCTTCTCTTGAATCCTCCGGCATATCATCCGAAGTAACCCTTTTAAGCTCCCCTTCGTTCATAAACTTAACCACGTATCTTTTTCCGTTCAGTCCCCTTCCGTCTTTCCACGTGATCATCTTGTACTTTTTTACAAGATCCATACAATCGTTAAGCACTGATGAAGGAACAATACAGAAATTCATTTTCTCCTCTTTATCCTCCCACTTGCTGTAGCTTGCAAGTACCAGTCTGTTATCGGTATATTTATACAGGCAATACTCATCATATCCGTCACCGTCGACAGTTGCTACGACTGCCTCATAATAATCAAACACAAGATTCTCGTTTGTAATGCACTCCTCGGGGGAAGACGGCACCTGATCGGCTGGCTCGATTACACCTGGATCCATTTCCATGGAATTTCTTGATTTTACACTCAGCTTAACATCATGTGCAGGCATCTTAAAACTGAATACATATCCGTGGTTATTGTCAAATTCCTGCTTAAGTTTTACATCATCACTGTCAGTATAGAAGCTGTAATCCGTATCTGTTGCGATCATATCATAGGTAACCGTTACATCTTCACCCTCTGCATATGATGTTTTTTCGGATTTAAATCCATATCCGTCAAAATCAATGTTGTACCTGGTCTTACCGCATCCAAACAAACTAAGCATAAGCAATACCCCTGTTATCAATCCAAATATCTGTTTTTTCATATATCCCAAACCACCCATACAGCAAGTTTTTCGTTTTCAAAGCATTTCGTATCGATCAACACACAAATCAATTCTATCATATTTGACCATCAAAAAAACAGAAGGTTGTTTCACCTTCTGTTTTATAGACTCAGTCATTAAATACATATCTCATCTGATACCATACGATATTGCCGTGTACAGATGAGGATATCCCCTCGTTGATAAAACCAAGCTTTTCATAAAAGGGGATGAGTTTCTCCTTGCATGTAAGTACGACACCCTTTCTTTTCTGTGCTTTTGCTTCTTTGATCACGTGATCGATAAGAGTTGAGGCATACCCGTGATTCCTGTACTTTTGAAGTGTATTTATACCAAATATCATCTGCCAGTCGCCTGATTCATCATGCATATTTGGAGAGTCGTACATTTCATCTTTAAGGTCTCTTTCATTTGTAACAAAACCGTCAATGAAAGATATGAGAAGATCATCCTCAAATAAAAGCCAGAAATGTTCAGGATAGTATAGCAGTCTTCCTTTGAAGGCTTCCATGCTTGCAGCTTCATTTGCAGGAAAGCATAATGCCTCGAGTCCTGAGATCTTGTCAATATCATCTATAGTCGCATTTCTAATAGTGATCATATCTGTACTTGCCAAGATCACTTGTACATATTCGTACTTAAGTATTTCATTCCGTCATCGGGGAAGATCACAACTATGTTCTTGCCTTCATTCTCGCTTCTGAGTGCAAGCTGCTTTGCTGCCGTAAGAGCAGCCGCTGCAGATGCTCCTAAAAATACTCCGTCTGACTTTGCCACTTCTCTGGCCGTTTCGTATGCATCAACTCCGCTTACATTTATCATCTCATCATATTTGAAATTACGTCTCACAATGAAAGGATGTGTTACACCGTCTTCTTTTTCAACTATTACAACTCCGTCAATCGTTGCAGGTGCATCCGGCACGTATGAAAGCGAATCCGGCGTAGGCTGAACTGCTACGATCTTAACTCCGTCCACGTGATCCTTAAGATATGTACCTACACCCGCAAGAGTACCAGCGGTTCCTGCTAACATAACAGCAATATCGATCTTTCCGTCCGTATCCTCAACAAGTTCCGGGCCTGTCGTCTTGTAATGAGCTATAGGATTGTTCTCATTAAATAACTGAGCCACATAGTAATAGCCCTGCTCTTTGGCATAGTTTGCGACAGATTCCATAAGCTTTACCGGAGCAAATCCAAATTCCTTGATTATCTCAGCAGCATGAGGTATATCATTTATACCTCTTACATCTGCTCCGTACGCTTTCATTATCTGTATTCTTTCAGGTGTGCATCCCGGCTCCATAAATATGATAAGAGGATGTTTCTTTGCAGCGCAGAATGCTGCAAGGGCTATTCCGGTATTTCCGCTCGTAGTTTCTATCACGGTCTGACCGGGCTTTAATTCTCCGCTTGCTTCTGCTCCTTCGAGCATTGAAAGGGCCGCTCTGTCTTTTACACTTCCTGAAGGGTTGAAAGACTCGAGTTTTCCGAGTATCTTTGCTTTCAGATCGTTATTGCTCTCAAAATTCACCAGTTCTAAAAGAGGGGTGTGTCCAACCAGTTGCGAAATACTTGTATATATCTTACTCATTTTTTGTTTCTCCTTTATGTTTAATCATTAAATTCAAATATCTGTGTTATTCTTTTACCTTCCAGTGCGCCATATAAAGATACAAGAGCACTTGCCGCTCCTGCACTACCCAGATAGAGTCCTATGTGTGCATCCACATTCCATGGCAGTACTCTGGTCCAGGCATTGTACCAT
This sequence comes from Lachnospiraceae bacterium, assembly GCA_016290615.1. Lineage (GTDB taxonomy): Bacteria > Bacillota > Clostridia > Lachnospirales > Lachnospiraceae > Colinaster. Next base: position 51,014 of record JAEEUS010000001.1, read on the forward strand.
CTTGTCCCTTCATCATTTTTAAATGCATCACCTAACAGCTTGTCAGCAACACCGATCGCCCTTGTTTTATAGGATTCATCCTTTATCAGACCTATGCCATCCACAAAGTGGAGCAGTACTCCGGCAGAACCGCAGCATATGCAGTCGTTCCAGTATCCGGGTGATCTTTTGTATGTAACGCCTGCTCTGTCAAGAGCATTTGACAATCTCTTGTAAAACTGCAGATATCGTTCATCCTTAGTTGCCTTATATAATTCCTTAGCTACTATCGCATCTCCTGCCGGTCCGTGACACATGCTCAGATAAAATACATCGAAATTATTATCACCCTCTGGCAGATAAAGATAAGGAACAATTGATGCATCATCGTTATTGATCGCGATATTTTCCAAAAACCTGAATCCTGCCTTTGCCAGTTCAAGATATTTCTCGTCTTTGGTGGTTTCATAGTAAAGCGTAAGCAGATACACTATTCCAGCCGTGCCATGTGCAAAATTCGGGAGGATACCTCCTGCAGGCAGTTCAGGAAAATAATCATGTATATCAAAGAATTTCCAGTATGTTGTACCATCCTCATTATCTGTTTTAAATGTTATGATGTAATCCAGAAATTCCTTTGCATAATCAACATATCTCTGTTTGCCTGTGATCCTGGCAAGATATAGCCAGTATGCGATGACGCTGCCGTCACCCATGTAATCCACAAGCCCTTCCCAGTGAATGTATCCGTTTTCTCTCACTGCATGTTTATAAACTATATCACCAGCATTTATCGCGTATTCATGATACCTTACATCACCGGTCTTCTTAAACAGAGCTTCCGTAAAGAATCCCTCGCCTGTAAGTCCGCCGTGGATACCGGGCTTTATATTGTTTTCGTTAAATGTATTTAGCAGATACTCGCCTGCCTGTATTGCCTCATCAAGATATTTTTCATTTTCAGTTGCTTCATAAAGCTGAATAAAGAAAAGACCTACTCCTGCAGCTCCGGAATAAATGCTTCTGTCGGTCATCTTCTGAGCCAGGTCATCGCCTTCCTTTGAGCCGGCACCGCTGCTTATCTCCCAACACTTGTAAGCGCCTTTTATTACTTCATATTTTTTTATCCATCTTGCCACATCTATGGCAGTCTCAAGATAGTCACTTGCAGTATTCTTTCTGTATACGCTTATTTTCACCGGATCAGACATGTGAATATCTCCTTTCGTTTTATTTACCCATCTGTTTGGTGGGTTATAGGAGAATAGTATCATTCTAGATCATTCTTGTATAATCAGTATTTCCTATTATGTGCGATAACTTTTGTTTATTTCCGATAGTATTTATTCCAGCATTAAAAAACGCTTCTCATTTGATCAGAGAAGCGTAACAGCACTAAACATTATCGGCATATAAACATTCCGTATTCCTTTGGAAGATCTATCGTTCCAAAAGAAACATGTTCATAAAGTATGTCTCTTATCCTGTCATCGGAAAGATCAAGAACAGCTTTAAACGAAGAAAGGCTTTTAAGATATGTGACAAGATCCTCCATGTCGGTTATATGCAAAGAATCTTCATAGATCAGAGGAGTTACCGATTCAAAATGTCTGCTCAGTTTGTCATAACCGTTTTGCATCGTAAAATTGTGGTTGGGATTAAATTTCTCTCCTGAAAGCTTAAACCAGTCAGCAAGAATGTCGGTAAAGTTATTCTCGCCAAACGTTGCACAGTAGAATATCCCGTCATCTTTTAAGACTCTTCGTACCTCGTATAGCCCTCTGTCAAGATCAGGCACATGATAAAGCATGGCATTGGCGATAACAACATCAAAAAGATCATCCTCAAAGTTCAGATTCTGAATATCCTCTATCTGATAGATAACGTTATCATACTGCCCGATATTTTCTTTTGCCGTTTTTATCATGCCTTCAGACATGTCTGTTAAAAACAGTTCTTCACATCTTGTAATAACGTCATCATGACTAAGCCATAACCCGCCTGAGCCGCATCCGATCTCAAGAACTTTAAAGCCTTCACGTATATCATAATTTGATATCAGCCAGTTAAGATATCCCTGCCTGTTTGTTGAATACCTGTCATGAAATGATATCCTTATATCTAAGCCTTTTGAAGTAGCATACTGATCCTTTACCGCCAAAGAATCGTTTGGTCCCAGTCCCTGCATATGATTTCTCCATTTTCATCAAAGATTTATAGCATACATCTGAAGATCCTCATCAAACGTATCGCTGTGAAACTCGTTTTTCAATACACCATTGCAGTTAAGGATGACGCCTGCGGAAGCTATGTTTTCTTTATCGCATGATATAAGTACTTCCCTGATCCCGATAGTCTTGCAAACCTTTAGAGCCTCAGAAAGCATATCCGTAGCATAATGCTTTCGTCTCTGTGTCGGTCTTACGGAATACCCTATATGTCCTGCCTCGTTCTTTAAAAAATCATTAAGTGCCAGTCTGATATTGACCATCCCCACTATCTGGTCATCTTCTTCTCTGACATAGAAGTATGTAAGAGAGGGCACCCTGGGCTTTTTGATATTTGCTATATCCATATCTTTAAGTATCTTTTCAAGCCACAACTCATATGTCTCTTCTTCCAGATATCTATCCAGACTGCCGCTGCCGTTTATCTCAGAGCCGTACTCAATAAACTCATTTATATAATCGATCGCTTTTTCTTTATATGAAATATTTGGAAAAACTAATCTCATGCCTGCTTCCTTTTCATGCTGGTTGTCAACAGATCTTCTGCCTATCCTCTAGCGCCTGTCTTTATGAATTCTATAAGTTTTTCGACATCATCAAAGTCATCGTAATCACCGATTATTCCCTCTCGATGATATACGATCCCGTCTTTTTCATTTCTCTCAAGACAGTCCATAAGCTGATCTGCTCCGTATCTTTTTGCAAACAGCGTAAAACCATATGGCTTGATCTTTGAGAACATGCCTTTTTCACATTTATCATCACACTCATAGCAATGCTCGATTTTCTTATTGATCGAACACTTTCTGTTCTCACACCACTGCGAGCCCGGACATTCTCCCGAGTTGCATCCGTGGCAATGATCATTCTCGCTGCAAAGACAGCATGCCAGTCCGCATCTGGCTATACCCATCTCTCTTTTCATTGATCCCCCTTTTCATCAAATACTATCCTGTGACAGCATATATCATTTCCCGAAAGGATAGATCCCTTGCATTCTATTGTAAACTTCCTGTCTGTCACAAGATCCTTAAACACGCATATCATGCTCTGTCTTGAGCACTCGCACAGTCTGTTTGATCTGATATTAGCCTGCGTATGCAGCGGACAGTCGCAGTTTGTAAAGATCAGTTCGTATACCTTTCCAGGTTCGATCACTCTTCCCTTTACATTCTTCTTTTCCCCTACGCGCTTAAAGAATGTATCAAGATTACTCTCACATTCCTCAAACAGGTCTCTGTACAGATACTTAAGGGCATCAAGAGAGCATCTTTTTGCACAATCCTCAAACAGTCTTGAACACTCCTTTATATCCATCTTTTCAAGACCCGCATTAAATGCATTAAACCAGTCGTTAAAGAATTCATTATCCATTTTGAGCTTTCCTCATTCTTTTATTGCTGACAGATGATGCCACTTTTATTTCCAATATTCGATCGGTTCCTGATATCCTGTCACTTAGGATAAAAATGATCAAGCTATTCACCCTCGATCCACTGATGCATGCCGCTCCCGAATGTCTCATTCGGCCTGTCTATAAATCCAAACTTTTCGTAAAACTTTTCTTTTCCCTTTGCCGCCAAAAGGCTGACCATGATCCTGTATCCCGGCTTTAGAGTCTGCTTTATTCTGACAAGCAGATCATTCATTATTATCCGGCCAAGACCTCTTTTCTGATACTCGGGTCTGACGATTATATCTGCGATAAAGACCACGTATCCGTGATCCCATATGGCTCTTCCGATACCGACAGCCTTTCCTTTATCTCTTATACAGCACAAAAAGGAAGTGTGTTTCAGGCCTTCCTTTGCCTCCTCAATGGGAAATGTGCTCCACCCGACCGATCTGCGCATATCAAGGTATTCATCCGGGCTTATTTGATTCGTTATCTCATATTCATTATTCATCATTTGTACATTACCGTTATAAAAGGATCATTGGGACAGATCAAAATCATATTCTCCATCTTTAAATATCATTTACTATCATTCTAACAAAAAACCCCGAAAAAGACATCAGTCCTTTCCAGGGTCATTTATGCAATAATATCCAATGCAATAAAAATCTGCTCTATAAGAATTCTATGGTTCCCGGAGGCTTGCTCGTAAGATCATAGAATACTCTGTTTACGCCTCTTACCTCGTTTATGATACGGCTCATCACTCTTTGAAGCACTTCAAACGGTATATCGCATGCCTCAGCTGTCATGAAATCAACAGTCTTTACCGCTCTTAGAGCTATAGCATAATCAAAAGTCCTCTCATCACCCATTACACCAACGGAACGCATATTTGTAAGTGCCGCAAAATACTGATTGGGCATCCATTCGGGATCTTTGCCGTTTGTCGTTTTATACTCTTTTGCCGCAGTGTCTACCTCGTCACGATAGATGGCATCTGCATCCTGCACTATCCTTACCTTGTCAGCGGTTATCTCATCCGCGATCCTTACGCCGAGTCCCGGGCCGGGGAATGGCTGTCTGAAAACAAGCCTTTCAGGGAGTCCGAGTTCAAGACCTGCCTGACGCACTTCATCCTTGAACAGGTCTCTTAAGGGTTCTATTATCTCTTTAAAGTCAACAAAATCAGGAAGACCTCCGACATTGTGATGAGACTTGATAACAGCGCTTTCTCCGCCAAGACCGCTCTCCACAACATCGGGATAGATGGTTCCCTGTGCAAGATAATCCACTGCGCCTATCTTCTTTGCTTCTTCCTCGAATACCCTTATGAATTCCTCTCCGATTATCTTTCTCTTGCTCTCGGGATCGAGTACACCAGAAAGCTTCTTATAATATCTTTCCTGAGCATTTACACGGATGAAATTAAGATCAAAGTCTCCTTTGGGGCCGAATACTGCCTCGACTTCATCTCCCTCGTTCTTTCTTAATAGGCCGTGATCAACAAATACGCATGTAAGCTGTTTGCCTATAGCCTTTGACAAAAGGCCTGCTGCCACAGAAGAATCTACACCGCCGGAAAGAGCAAGCAACACCTTGCCGTCTCCTACCTTTTCGCGGATATTTTTTATCGAACTCTCAACAAATGAGTCCATCCTCCAGTCACCCGCACATCCGCAAATATTTCTTACATAGTTGTAAAGCATATCCTTGCCTCTGGGCGTATGAAGGACCTCGGGATGAAACTGTATAGCATACAGTTTTCTGGAAAGATCCTGCGCTGCCGCAACAGGACAGTCAGCTGTATGGGCTATTATCTCAAATCCGGGTGCTATCTTAGATATATAGTCGAAATGGCTCATCCAGCAGAGGGTCTCATGATCGTCATGTCTGTGATCGTCATATATAATGCCTTCAATGTCCGAGCACTTGTCTCCGATACCATGGAAGAGTCCACTCTTTCTGTTTATGAAGACCTTTGTCTTTCCGTATTCTCTGTTCTGGGCTCTTTCAACCTTTCCGCCGAGAACATGCATCATAAGCTGCGCGCCATAGCACAGACCAAGAACCGGGATTCCCAGTTCAAAGAGCTGTCTGCTGTATGTAGGTGCTCCCTCTTCATAGCAGCTGTTTGGTCCGCCAGTAAGTATGATACCCTTGGGATTTAACTGCTTTATCTTTTCTATATCAGTCTTGTATGAATATATCTCGCAATAAACATTACACTCCCTTACACGTCTAGCCACAAGCTGATTGTACTGTCCTCCAAAATCAAGGACTATGACCTTTTCTCTTTCCATCAAGTGTTCCTTTCCCTAAATTCAAAGAAAACGCCAAAGCGTTTTCCTTAAATCAGTCCACTATTCTTCTTACAGCGAGTATCTCTCTGTAAGTTGCACTTCCTATCTTTATTCCCGTAGCGGGAGTGGATGCATGTACTATCTGTCCGTTGCCTATATAGATGGCTACATGACCTGCATAGCACAGGATATCACCGGGCTGAGCCTCTGCATACGTAACGCCTGTGCCTGCGCTTCTCTGAGAAGTAGAGCTTCTCGGCAGAGAATATCCGAATGCCTGATATACAGACATTGTAAATCCGGAACAGTCTGCCCCGTCAGTCAGGCTCGTTCCGCCTGCAACATAAGGGTTTCCTATGAATTTACATGCATAGTTTGCTATTTCCTTGCCTTTGGCGCTTCCGCTTGAATTGTTTACAACAGTTGCAGCCTCTTCCTTCTTGCTTTCAGAAGATGAGCTGCTGTTATTCGACGCTTTTGATGCTTCCTCGGCCTTTTTTCTGGCTTCTTCGGCTTTTCGGCGTTCTTCCTCTGCTTTTCTTCTGGCTTCTTCCTCAAGCTTTCTTATCTGATTGTTCTGCTGCTTGATCTGAGCCTTGTAAGCCGCCGCTTCCTGCTTTGCCTTTGCTATCTGATTATCATAATCCTCCGCCTCCTCTTTCTTTTCGGTAAGCAGAGTATTTAACTCGTTCTTTTCTTCTTCGAGTTCAAAATGAGCAGTCTCAAGCTCTTCCTGTTTTTCTTCAAGAGCGATCTTGGCTGCTTCCACTGCATCCTTCGCAGCGATAAATTCGTTCAGTTTCTGTCTGTCATAGGTATACATCTCGTCAATGTATTCAGCCTTGTTGACAAGATCTCCCATTGTCTTGGATTCAAAAAGAAGCTGGGCATAGGTGGCATCGCCCTTTTCATACATGAATTTGATCCTGGCCTTCATCGCCTCATACTGAGCATTCATCACCTCAATGGCATCTTCAAGCTCAGCCTTTTTGACTTCTATCTCGGCCTCGATATCCGATATCTCGTCTTCAAGGATGCTTATGGATGTCATTACCTCAACCAGCTCATCATCGATCTGTTCGATCTCGTCAGTGATGCCTTTTCTGACCTCTGTAAGCTCAGAAATGTTCTCATTTGCCTGATCGAGCTGCTTCTGAGTCTCCTGCTTCTGCTTCTTGATATCATCTATCGTGGTCGCATAAACACCAGAGGTAACGCTCAAACTCAATATTAAGATTAGTGCCAGAGCCTCTTTTAATCTCTTCATTCTTAAAAAAGTACCTCTCTGCATCCCATGCCTTAGGATGTTTTAGAGCTGATAGAAACCAACCTTCTTATACACCTTGCGAAGTGTCTTGTTTGCTATGTATGAAGCCTTGTCGGCTCCCTCTTTATATACGGAGTCAAGATAAGCCTTGTCAGCAATTAGCCTCTTGGCTTCTTCTCTTATCGGAGTGAGCGTCTCAACGACAGCCTCACCTACTGCAGGCTTGAACACGCCGTAGCCCTGTCCCTCGAATTCCTTTTCAATCTCATCATAGCTCTTGCCGGTGATGGTTGAATATATAGCCATGAGGTTGGCTACTCCGGGCTTGTTTTCCTTATCATAATGAACACATCTTTCAGTATCCGAATCCGTAACGGCGCGCTTGAACTTCTTCATGATCACATCTGGCTCATCCATAAGAAATACACAGCCGTTGGGTTCTGATTTTGACATCTTTGAACCGGGTGTGGTAAGTCCGTAGATACGTGCTCCTACCTTGCTGATATACGGTTCGGGCACACGGAACACGTCTCCGTAGATATTGTTGAAACGTATTGCCAGATCACGTGTAAGCTCAACGTGCTGCTTCTGATCCTCTCCGACAGGTACGTAGTGGGGCTGATATAAAAGTATGTCAGCTGCCATCAGTGACGGATATGTAAACAGTCCCGCATTGATGTTGTCCTTATGCTTCTCAGATTTATCCTTAAACTGGGTCATGCGGCTGAGTTCACCGAACATCGTATAGCAGTCAAGGACCCATCCAAGCTGTGCATGAGCAGGCACATGTGACTGTAAGAACAGCGTGTTCTTCTCAGGATCAAGACCGCATGCTATATAAAGAGCAAGCATCTCTATTGATCTTCTTCTTAATTCCTTCGGATCCTGTCTTACCGTTATGGTATGAAGGTCAGCCATGAAATAATAGCACTCAAATTCATTGACACGGTCTGCCCAGTTCTTAATTGCTCCGAGGTAGTTTCCAAGGTGCAGATCTCCGCTGGGCTGTATGCCGGAGAGCATTATCTTCTTTTCTGAATCCATATATATACTCCTATCTATTTCCTTATAATTCACAGTTATTTACTGTTCTGGGGAAGGGAATCACGTCTCTGATATTTCCCATGCCTGTCAGATACATGATGCATCTCTCAAAACCGAGTCCGAATCCTGCATGTCTTGCAGAACCGTATTTTCTCAGATCGAGATAGAAATCATAATCTTCCTTGTTAAGTCCCATCTCTTCCATGCGCTTTTCAAGAAGCTCATAGTTGTCTTCACGCTGAGAACCGCCTATGATCTCACCTATTCCGGGTACGAGACAGTCACATGCAGCTACAGTCTTTCCGTCTTCATTCAGCTTCATATAGAATGCCTTTATATCCTTCGGATAATCGGTTACGAATACGGGTCTCTTGAATTCCTTCTCGGTAAGGTATCTCTCATGCTCTGTCTGAAGATCGCATCCCCAGAATACCTTGTAATCAAATTCATCGTTGTGCTTTTCAAGGATCTTGATTGCATCCGTGTATGTAACACGTCCGAAATCACTGTTTACGACATGCTCAAGGCGCTCGATGAGTCCCTTGTCGACAAAGCTGTTAAAGAAGTTCATCTCTTCAGGACAGTTGTCAAGCACGTATCTGATAACATATTTAAGCATGGCTTCTGCACACATCATGTCATCTTTAAGATCTGCAAAGCACATCTCGGGTTCTATCATCCAGAATTCGGCTGCGTGACGTGTCGTATTCGAATTCTCTGCACGGAATGTAGGTCCGAATGTATAAACGTTCTTGAATGCAAATGCATAGGTCTCAACATTTAACTGTCCGCTTACAGTAAGGTTTGTAGGCTTGTTGAAGAAATCCTGTGCATAATCAACCTTTCCTTCTTCGGTAAGAGGAAGATTGTTCATATCCATTGTAGTAACCTGGAACATCTCGCCTGCACCTTCGCAGTCGCTTCCTGTGATTATCGGTGTATGAACATATACAAATCCTCTCTCCTGGAAGAACTTGTGTATAGCATAGGCAGCTACAGATCTTACTCTGAATACGGCCTCGAATGTGTTTGTTCTTGCTCTTAAATGAGAGATTGTACGAAGATATTCAAATGTATGTCTCTTCTTCTGAAGCGGATAATCGGGAGTTGATTCTCCTTCAATGACTATCTCGCTTGCCTGCATCTCAAACGGCTGCTTTGCATCGGGTGTGGCAACTATCTTGCCCTTTGCGATCACGGCAGAACCGATATTTAACTTTGTGATCTTGTCAAAATTGTCAAGCTGATCTGCATATACAACCTGCAGAGCCTCAAAAAAAGTACCGTCATTTATAACAAGGAAACCGAAGCTTTTGGAGTCTCTGTTACCTCTTACCCATCCGCCGATGGTCACCTCCTTGTCAAAGTATTGCTCTTTGTTTCGAAACAGTTCCTTAATGTTTGTAAGATCCATAATAAAATCCTCTTTCCATATTATTCAGAGACAGAATCCGCCGTCTGAACCGGCGGTACTATCTTGGCATTTTCCTTTATGATCTCAAGTGCTTTTCTGTTGATCAGATAAGACTTGTACTCATCAATGTTGTAATTCTCCTTGAATTCCTCTACAGAAGTAACTCCGTAGTTTTCAAGGTTTGCGGCGATATCCTCCTCGACCATTTTGTCTGTGACTTTTTCGCCCGCGTTCTTAAGTATCATTCCGCTTGCCAGATCGATCTGAACAGCCTGCATCGCGCTGTCCTCTACATGCTTGTAATAAGCAGCCGTATCCGCAAATCCGTAGTATCCTGTAACGAATGTATCAAGATCCACTCCGAACTGGGCAGCATACTGTGAATCCATGTTTATAACATTGTCATAGTAGTACTTATATCTGTCCTCGGGAATCTCATCAGTGAAATCACATATCTCGATCATCTTCTGCATTGCAGAATTGTTAAGCTGTGTCTCATAGTCATTCTGGGCCTCTATCTCAAGCTGCTGTCTCATGTATGTCTTTAACCCGTCGATCGTATTAACGTTTTCAATACCGAGTCCGGCTACATATTCATCCGTAAGCTCCGGTATCTGCTTTTCCTTTATGGAATTGAGCACAACCGTAAACACAGCTTCCTTGCCTGCAAGCTGCTCTGCAGGATACTCAGCAGGGAATGTAACGGTGATATCCCTTGTTTCTCCGGAATTCATACCGATGAGCCCTTCCTCGAAACCGGGAATGAACATGCCGGAACCTATCTCAAGGTCATAACCCGGCTCGCCCATGTTTGAACCGCCGTCAAATTTCACTCCGTCGATCTTTCCTTCGTAATTTATATTTGCGATATCTCCGTTCTTTAATGCACGACCCGAAACTTCAACGTCTTCCATTGAATTTGCGAGATTTGACTGTATCCTGTTATCAACCATCTCGTCCGTGACTTCTCTGAGCGTGGCTTCAAGGGTAAGATTGCTGTAGTCGCTTATTGCTGTGATGTACTTCTCCGGATTAAGATCTGCTACGGCATCACTTGATATGGAGCAGGCACTCATGCACACTAAGCTTGCGGCAACAGTAAGTACTGCCATTAATTTCTTTTTCATAATAAACTCCGCTTTCTATTACATATATTTATAATAACACATCCTATATTTATACCATACTTTCGGGTGTTATTAAAGTGTTTCTTGCCTTTCGTCTTATAAAATGATAGAATTTGAGAAGTCTTTGATTTAATTAAGGAGGTTACACGTTGAAAACAGCTACAATAGTTTCGCTGATAATCATAGCGATCCTGATAATCGCGATCGTAGTTTTATATTTCCTCGGCAAGAAAGCTCAGAAGAAGCAGGCTGAGCAGAAAGAGGCTATCGACGCAGCAAAACAGTCCGTATCGATGTTAATAATCGACAAGAAACGCATGAAATTAAAGGATGCAGGCTTCCCTCAATATGTCGTTGATCAGACACCCAAGATCATGCGTAATTCAAAGGTACCAGTTGTTAAGGCAAAGATCGGACCTCAGATAATGACTCTGATCTGTGACGAGAACATATTTGAGGATGTTCCCGTTAAAAAGGAAGTAAAGGCCAGCGTAAGCGGCATGTACATCACGGAAGTCAAGGGACTTCACGGAAAGCCGATCGTTCGTGAGCAGAAAAAGAAGAGCCGCTTTAAGAGAGCTCTCGAGGCTGCACAGGAAAAGGCCGGAGCAAAGCCAATAAAGTAGATAAGAAAAGGAATCGTATCACGATTCCTTTTCTTTTATCCTTATATTTATATGACAGTCCGCCATATATTCATAGTTCATGTCTAAAACGTAATCTATATCGAGACTTATCGCATGATCGGTCTCGACACATGAAATGTTCTTTGTCCTGAATCCAAGCGTGAAGCCGCCAAACTGTGTATCATAGTTGGTCAGCTTTTTTGCGCCCATCTTAAAGGGCATCTCAACATTGACAGCACCCCTCTTGGTAACAACGACTTCGTTAAAACCGATCTTTATGAGACATTTGGTCGTTTCGTCCGTCCCCTCGGTATTCTCGTTATACATCACATAACGCTTTCCGTCACGTTCAAAAAATCGCCCCTCGTGTTCGCTTGTGATACTTTCTCTCTCAGAGTCCTTGCCTATCTGCAGACCCTTTATCGAGATGATGACTTCTTCTTTCATATCAGTTACCCTTTTCGGACCTGATCTGATTTATGATCGAAGCCTCCTGGTTCTTGATATGGACAGAAATCTGCTTTGTCGCATCCTCTATATCGCCCTTTATTATGGCATCATAGATCTGCCTGTGTTCCAAAACAAGCTTTTCATGTCCGGACTTGTCCTTGATATATTCGAATCTGTAGCGGTACATCTGCTCGGCAAGATTGTTTACCATCTGACCAAGTCTCATATTTCCGGTGGAATCAAATATCGCATCATGAAATGCCACATCCGCACGTGCTATCAGTGATGCATCATCAGTTCCCGCAAGCTGTTCGAACTCAAGCATCTTTTCTTTCAGCATCTCTTTCTGGTCATAGCTTATTCTCTTGCAGGCAAGCTCAACCGCAAGCTTTTCAAGCGCCAGTCTTACCTCTAAAACATCGGTCAGGCTCTTTTCGGTGATGCTTGCAACCTGTGCACCCTTTCTGGGAACCATGATTACAAGTCCTTCAAGCTCCAGCTGTCTTATGGCTTCTCTTATTGGTGTTCTCGATACTCCAAGCTTATTTGCCAGATGTATCTCCATAAGTCTCTCTCCGGGTTTTAATTCACCCGTGAGTATTGCCTGTCTTAATGTCTTAAACACCACGTCTCTTAGTGGTAAAAAAGCATCCTGCATATAATTTTCCATATGCCGCTTCCTTTCATGAAAATCTCATTATTCTATGATACAGGTCTTATCTGAGAACGAAGTTACGCATCCGAATGCGACCTCGCCGGTATCTAACACTGCCCTGCATGCCTTATTGGCCTTTTCCTCATCATCAAACAGGGCAAATACGGTAGGTCCGCTGCCGCTCATGAGCGAATTGAGGGCTCCCATGCTTTTAAGCTTTTCCTTTAGCATCGCTATTACCGGATATTTCTTCTCAGTTACATTTTCCAGGATATTTTCCATGCACGAGGATATCTTTAAAAGATCTCCTTCATCTATGCCTTTTAACATCGTGTCTATGTCCGGATGATCTTTGATAGTATCTACATGAAGGTTTTCATATACATACTTGGTTGAGACACTTATATGCGGTTTTGCAACCACAACAAAGCACTGCGGTGCATCCTTTAGCTTTGTGAGCTTCTCGCCTATTCCTTCAGAAAGCTGTGTGCCTCCCTCTATGCAGTAAGGTACATCCGCTCCGATCCTTACTCCGATCTCCTTTAGCTTTTTATTGTCAAAGTTAAGATCAAACATTCTGTTTAATGCCACAAGAGTTGCTGCAGCATCCGTGCTTCCGCCTGCCATTCCTGCCGCTATCGGGATATTCTTTACAAGCCTTATATCAAGTCCCCTGTTAATCTTGCCCTCATCCATGATCAGTTTTGCAGCCTTGTATATAAGGTTGTTCTCATCACACTCAAGGGACTCGCTGTTGCAGCTTATCCTTATTTTTCCATCGTCTGTCTGCTCAATATATAATTCATCACACAGCTTGAGAGTCTGCATGATCATTCTCACTTCATGATATCCGTCATCACGTCTTCTTATGACATCAAGTCCAAGGTTCACCTTGGACATCGCACTGATCTTCAAAAAATCACCACCTGTTTTGTACTGGATTGTATATTGTGTACAATATACAAAGATTGTACTAAAAAAAATACAATAAATCAATGATTCTGATTAAAGAAATAATAAAGATATTCCGATATAACGATTACAAGGAGGTGTCGATATGAATGTGAACGGAGTTACAAGCGGTGTTTCTGCGTATAGTAACTACACTTCTGCACCCAAGACTGATGCTGCAGCACCCGCAGAGGAAACAAAGGCTTCTTCTGCTGAGCAGGGCGTTATCTACGAGCCCAGCAATCAGACTGTAGAAGACAGTGCAAAGAAGACATATACGCCAAACACAGAACTTATCAACAAGCTCAAGGCAGACGCTGATGAGCGTACAAGCCAGTTAAGAAGTCTTGTTGAAAAGCTTATTACCGGTCAGGGAAATGCCATCGGTAACAGTGATGATATCTGGAGTTTCTTAAGAACAGGAAACTTTACCGTAGATGCCGAGACAAAGGCTCAGGCGCAGAAGGATATCGCCGAAGACGGATACTGGGGTGTTGAACAGACCTCAAGCCGTATTCTTGATTTCGCAAAAGCCTTAAGTGGTGGAGATCCGAGCAAGATTGAAAAGCTCAGAGATGCCTTTAAGAAAGGCTTTGAACAGGCTACAAAGACATGGGGCGATACTCTTCCTGATATATCTCAGAGAACATATGAAGCTACCATGAAGAAGTTTGATGACTGGGCAAACGAGGGAAAGATCCAGGATCAGACATGATATTGACTATTTGCAAGATGGTTGATAAATAATGAGCGGAGTTGTTTTTTACAACTCCGCTCTTTTTGTTTCTTATTTAACGCATCCGATGATATCTTTTATGTCTTCAATCTTGTTCTTATCAAGGAATGCCTCTATTCCGTCGACAAGCTCCTGTGTAAGATATGGATTCACAAAGTTCATGGCACCCGCGGCAACAGCCGTGGCACCGGCCATGAGAAATTCGATCGCATCCTCTCCGTTGGCTATGCCGCCCATTCCTATGATAGGAATCTTTACTGCCTGTGCACACTGATAAACCATTCTTACGGCTATGGGCTTTATTGCAGGGCCTGACATTCCGCCAGTCTTGTTTGCAAGAACAAAACTTCTTTTATTTATATCGATCTTCATTCCCGTTATCGTGTTGATAAGCGATATCGCATCCGCTCCGGCTGCCTCTGCAGCTCTTGCCATCTCGGTTATGTCCGTTACATTCGGACTCAGTTTCATGATGACAGGCTTTTTAGCTATCGATCTTATCTGTTTTGTTATATCAAATACGGAATCAGCTTTCTGACCGAATGCTATGGCGCCTTCCTTTACATTGGGACATGAAATATTGATCTCCATCATGTCGATATCGGTATCGTTTAGTCTCTCAACAACTTCAAGGTAGTCCGAAACCGATTTTCCGCAGACATTTACAATAACATTGGTATCAAATCTTTTAAGGAATTCAAGATCCCTCTCTATAAATACATCTATGCCGGGATTCTGAAGTCCTATGGCATTTAGCATGCCACCGTATACTTCCGCTACTCTCGGTGTGGGATTTCCGGGCCAGGGAATATTTGCAACTCCCTTTGTCACAACACCGCCGAGCCTGTTAAGATCAACAAACTCCGAATATTCCATTCCTGAACCGAACGTTCCCGATGCGGTAACAACAGGATTCTTAAATTCAACTCCGGCTATATTTATCTTTGTATTTGCCATTATATGATCACCTCCCTGCTGTCAAACACGGGTCCGTCAGTGCAGATCCTTGCATTGTTAACATGACTGTGACTGTCCTTTTTGCTAGTCGTGCATACGCAACCCAGACACGCTCCGACACCGCATGCCATTCTCTCTT
Source organism: Lachnospiraceae bacterium (assembly GCA_016290615.1). Lineage (GTDB taxonomy): Bacteria > Bacillota > Clostridia > Lachnospirales > Lachnospiraceae > Colinaster. Next base: position 66,286 of record JAEEUS010000001.1, read on the forward strand.
CAAGCGAGATAAATGCAGGTATCTGCCTGGGTTCAGCCCAGTTCTTTATGCCTCTTAACATAGGCATCGGACCGCACGCGTATATTATATCAGGATTTAATTTATTTTCATTTAATGCATCGATAACATTTCCCTTTGTACCTATGCTTCCGTCTTCCGTTGCAACAAGTACTTTCGCGTATTGCTGCAGTTCTTCAAGCAGGAACGTCTGTGCATCTCTGTATCCGATCACGCATATGACTTCCTTTGCAATAGGCTTATTGACGCCTCCGTTTCCACTTAAGACTTTGGCAAGCTCAAGTATCGGAGGGACTCCAATTCCGCCGCCCATAAGGACTGCACATTTATCTTCTGCCTCTTCACAGGGAAATCCGTTTCCCAAAACTCCTAAAAGAGAGACTCTCCTTCCGGCCTGCAGATGTGAAAACTCTCTGGTGCCCTTACCAGCTATCCTGTATACCAGCCTTAGTGCGCTTTTATCCTTATTTACTTCACATATGCTGATTGGTCTTGGAAGCAGAGCTGATCTGTCATTGGTAAAGATCCCTACAAACTGCCCCGGTTTTGCATCTTTTGCAAGTTCGGTCTCTATCCACAGGCTGAAAATATCCACGGATATCTCTTCGCTGCGAGTAACGAATCCCACTGTTTTTTTCTTCATTTAAATATCTCCTGTTATTCTATATGTTGTAAAAGGACTACAATATATTGTGTATCACTTATCTATAATTGCAAGATGTTGCATCTTTTAATCTCTGTAAACGATCTTTCCCGAACAAATGGTTAGTGCAATTCTTCCATTGAATTTTTTGCCTAAAAACGGGCTGTTTTTTGATTTTGACATCGTTTCTGTGTATACTTTTGCATTTTTTTCGTCAAAAACAACAACATCCGCTATTGCATTTTTTGCAAGTTTTCCTGCATTAATTCCATACAATCTTGCAGGATTTGTGCTCATCTTGCAAAAAACTTTCAACCAGGATAATTGGTTTTCCCTGACCAAAACATCATAAACCACTGGCAAAGAGGTCTCCAGACCCAGGATTCCGCTCGGTGCAGCAGTGATCTCTCTGTTTTTCTCCTCAGCCGAGTGCGGAGCGTGGTCCGTAGCAATAAAATCTATCGTATCATCCTTTATCGCTTCTATTATAGCCTGTCTGTCAGCCTCAGTTCTAAGAGGCGGATTCATTTTTGCACCCGTTCCGTATTCTATAGTCGCTTCTTCGGTAAGTGCTATATGATGCGGAGTCGCTTCTGCAAATATATTCTGACTGCCTTTGCAGTTTTTCTTCGCTTCTCTTATCAGATCAAGGGTTTCTTTTGCCGATATGTGCTGAATGTTTATCCTTGCCCCTGTTTCAAGTGCAAGCTTTAAGTCTCTTTCGACCATTTTGATCTCGGCTTTTCTGTCGCTTCCCCCGATTCCAAAATGTTCGGATGCCTTTCCGTGGTTGACACCGTTGTTTTCTATATACTCTGGATCCTCCTCATGAAAACTTAAGACAGTATCATATTTTGCAGCTTCCTTCATCGCCTGCTTTACTATCTTTTCATCTAGAAGCGGTATGCCGTCATCTGTAAAGCCTACGGCACCATTTTTTAAAAATTCATCAAAATCAAGCAGTTCCTTTCCCTGCATGCCTTTTGTGATATTTGCACATGTATAGATATGAACAGGCTGATCCTTGGCTTTTTGCTTTATATATTCAAGAGTTTCGATGCTGTCAACGCACGGCTTTGTATTTGCCATGAGTATTACGGAAGTGACGCCTCCCGCAGCCGCACATCTTGCTCCCGATTCTATATCTTCCTTATAAGTAAATCCCGGATCTCTGAAATGCACATGTATATCGACAAGCCCCGGTCCTATGACGCATCCGCTGCAGTCGATGACCTGCACATTGCTTTCATCTATGTCGATCTTTTCAGCAATATCGACTATCCTGTCTTTGTCAATGAGCAGATCTCCTGTCATATCAAGATTGGAATCCGGATCTATTATCCGTCCGTTTTTTAGTAGTATCATATTGTTTCACCTTACCACTTGCGATATAATGTCTATGTTAATCAGACTATACTTTGGGAGTTTATGATGTTTCGAATAATTATATTGCTAATCGTGGTCTTTCTGTTTCTTACTTTTTCGTTTCCTATTCTTATATATGAAGCGATTCTTGGAAAGATCGATCCCGCCAAAAGAGATAAAAGCGCCCTCGCCTGGGCTAAATGGGCTTTCGGCGTAGTCATTTTCCTCTCAGGAACAAAGATCACCGTCAAGGGTATTGAAAATATCCCCACAGACAGAAGTGTTCTTTACATAGCAAATCATCAGAGCTATTTTGACATAATAATCAATTATCTGTATGTTCCGAGACCTACAGGCTTCATATCCAAGAATGAAGTTGAAAAGGTTCCTTCATTAAGAGTATGGATGCGCTATCTCAGATGCCTGTTCATGGACAGAAAGGACATCAAACAGAGTCTGGGAATCATCCTGAAAGCGATTGATTATGTAAAAGAAGGGATCAGCATCTTCATTTTCCCTGAAGGCACCAGAGCAAAGAACGAAGACGAGATTCTTCCGTTCAAAGCCGGAAGCTTCAAGATCGCCACAAAGAGCGGATGCGAGATCGTTCCAGTCTCTATCAATAATTCGGCTGCAGTATTTGAAAAGCAGTTTCCGAAGGTGAAAAAGGCTCACGTAGTACTCGAATACGGAAAGCCGATTCCCACAAAGGATCTTGACAAGGAGCAGATCAAAGCCCTTCCCGAGCTCGTGCGTTCACAGATAATAGAAATGCACACGAATAACAAGGCTATTGTCTGATAAACTCCACAACATCGGCAAATTTCATGCCGTGTGAGGCTTTTACAAGTATCGTATCACTCTCTTCCAGTATGGAAGGGAGTCTTTTTTTGAGCTCATCCACAGTCTCAAAGTAGGAAATGCTCTGCATCTCGCACATAAGTGCTTCCATTGCAGCGCTGTACATGTATTCAGAGTTTTTTCCGACACAGCAGACTACTTCTATCCCTTTGGATACAGCATATCTGCCGGTTTCCCTGTGAATATCATCAGATCTTTCCCCGAGTTCAAACATATCTCCGAGAATTGCTACTTTTCTGCCGTTTGCCGTGCTAAGCAGATCTATGGCTGCTCTCATCGATGCTCCGTTTGCATTGTAGCAGTCATCTATAATAAGAAACTTTCCGTTATCAATGATATTTGATCTTCCGGGAAGCGCTTTTGCTTCATTTATGCCCTTAGCGATCTCATCAATTGTAAGCCCGTATAAAGTTCCTATAGCGGCGGCTTCGAGTGCGTTGCCAACCATATGTGCTCCCGGCATACAGATGTGGACATTTTTTGATACATCCTTTCCCATCTTTATGTTGAGAACAAAGTCGGATCCGTATACACCGTTTATCTTAACCTCGCTCGCGTATACATCCTGATCGGTCTGACCGACCCTTACAGGCTTTTTGCCGTTTACCTCTGCAATGGTATTAAGTTTATCATCAAGTCCGTTTAAGACAACATATCCTTCAGGATTTAAGAATTCAAAGCACTCGGTCTTTGCTTTCAGCACTCCGTCACGATCGCCCAGAAATTCAAGATGGCATTCACCTATGTTGGTAAATACGACGCTGTCCGGTCTGACAAGCTCAGCCAGTTTTCTCATCTCACCGAAATCGCTTATGCCCATTTCAAGGACCGCCATTTGAATATCATCCGTTATTCTTAGTATTTCAAGGGAAAGTCCCAGCAGGTTGTTATGGTTGCCAAGCCCTTTCATGACTCTGTACTTCTGAGACAGTACGCTTGCGACCATTTCCTTTGTAGACGTCTTTCCGACACTGCCGACTATACCTACGGCTGTCACATTAACCATTTTCCTGTATGCAGCAGCAAGCTGTATAAGAGCATCAAGGCTGTTGTTTACCTTAATGCACGGCAATATGATGTTTTTAGGCAGTTCTTCGCAGATGACTGCCAGTGCGCCTTTTTGAGCTACCTGATCTATAAAGGAATGCCCGTCGACCTTTTCACCCTTATAGGCAACGAAGATAAAATCCTTTTTAACCTCTCTCGAATCAAGTACGACGCCCTCAGGGCATCTCATTAAAATATCATCTGCTTTCATTGCTTCAGGCAGATGCAATGTACCCTTGCATATGTCAATTATATTTGTTAATTTCAGATTTAACATTTGTGTTTTTCCTTGTTTTATCGGCGCTTCCAGGCCATTTCAATGAGCTTTTCTATCAGCTGTTCAAAGCTCATGCCTATTGCTGCAGCCTCCTGAGGTATCAGTGATGTGACAGTCATTCCGGGAAGTGTATTGGCCTCTAAGCAGTAGAGTTTGCCGCTTGAGCTCATCATGAAATCCATTCTTGCATAGTCTCTAAGTCTGAGTGCCCTGAATGCTCTCTCGGCATACATCTGCATCTCTTTTGTCTTGTTCTCGTCAAGTTTGGCAGGACATGTCTCAACAGTCGCACCTGCCTGGTATTTATTCTTGTAATCATAGAATCCGCTCTTTGGAGCGATCTCTATTACAGGGAGTGCTTTTCCCTCAATAACACCGACAGAGAATTCACGTCCCTTGATATATTCCTCAACTATTACTTCGTTATCGTACTTGAATCCTTCTGCAAGCGCAGCCTCGTATTCGGATTCCTCATGCACGATCGTAACTCCTACACTCGAACCGCCGTTTCCCGATTTAACAACACAAGGATATCCGATCGTGTTCTTCGTATCCTCACCCTTGTACATATATACACCCTTGGGAGTAGATATTCCGTTATATGCCATTACTTCCTTGGCCATGCCCTTGTTTAAGCATACAGCGGAGCTTAATGTATCCGTACCTGTATAGCAGATGTTCTCAAGATCAAAAACTGCCTGGATCTTTCCGTTTTCACCGTTTTCACCGTGAAGAGCCATGAAAACAACATCAGCCTCTCTGCACAGATTTATAACATTTGGGCCGAAGAATCCGACATACTTTGGATCTCTCATCTTCTTTACGGCTTCTATATCGGGATTCCCTTCCTTTACGGCTTCTATCTTGCCGCTCCAGTCGATATCCGCATCAAAGAGTCCTGTCGTATCACCTTCATAGCCCATGAAAGGATCGATGATGATCGCTTTATGTCCGTTCTTTTTTAATGCATTATATACATTCTTTCCTGTAGCGAATGAAACGTCCCTTTCTGTGCTGACTCCGCCTGCAAGTACGAGTATATTCATGTTTTTCCTCCTATTTCATCACAAAGATAAGCTTGGATAGTGTTTTTATATCATCATTTTCTTCTATCAGATCCCTCATCTGAGGATTTCGTCCGAACAGATAATGTATGTGATCTCTCCTTATCTGTTCATACGCATTCTCGGATAATGTGTAATCAGCCATACTGCACTGCATAAGATCATCAAGGGTCATGTCTATCGGTGTTTCATCGATATCCGATACTACGTCAAATCCGCTCCTGTCGATCTTTTGAGCTACATCATCCGCATTATTTACTATATTTTTCACCATATCCGCGCAGCGTTCAAAATCCGCTACGTTGCGTGAACGAAGATATATCACATCAGCTATGAACTCAAAATCCTTATACGGACCGGTATAGTTTTCATGTTCATAGTGCTCTGCCCCTTTTCTGTATGCGTTTTTTCCGGTAGCACGGTTTAAGGAAGCATCCGCCATATAAAGAGCGACAGGATCTGCGCTTTCGCCAAACTGTGCACATCTGTCATAGATCGATACAGCCGCCTCTAAGCATTCGTTAACCTCATCAGGCTCTATATCACCGTAGACACTGTAAAAATCCGCAAGTATCGCACAGGCTAAAAGCCTTTCGGATACATTTTTCTCATTAATGCCTTCCTCGGCTTCAAGGATCTCCTGTTCCTTTTTAAGCTTTTCCTTTATGGACTTTTTAACATATGCCCAGTCTACGCTCTCTTCATCGTACACATCACCGGAAAGCATCATGACTGCCAGTCTGTAGCAGTCCTCTTCTTCCGATTTTGCTTCTAGCTTTTCAAGCTTCTCGACAACAGACTGATAGCGTTCTTCAAGTATGTTTTCTCTTACAGAAACACTGACACCGTCTTTGACATCGTGAGTGCATATCTTAAAAGTTCCTTCACCCGCAAAGGAAGTCATATCCCCGATATAGAGACGCATCCCGTCTATCTCTGTGTCAGTAGGCTTGAGTTCACCGACAAAGAGCGTATCTTTTGCCTCATCATTTATAATGCTGAACGTGCTCTCTTCCTTCTCGGAAAGAACATAGACTATCATCTCTTCGCCTGTATCATAGCCGACAGGGTCTGCTATGATCCTTGTTGTCTCCTTTACCTCTTCTATGACAGGTACCGACTGGGTCGCAGGAGGCGAAGGACTGGTCTGTGCCGGTTCTTCTTGTGAGCATGCGCACAGAAAAACGCCGGCCATGACTGCCGTTACAGTATATTTAGCTCTATTAATACCTTCATTTCCCATATCTTGTATATTATACTACCCGAGGCCATTACAGGCAATAAAAAGGGGTGTGAATCCACACCCCTCATCTCAATTTGCTATATCTAGATGTACGATGGAACCTGCCATCGCATTTTCGTAAAGGAATATGCCCGCTTTTCTTATCGCTCCGTTTACATTAAACGTATCTGCCGAGCGCAGGTTAAAGTCAGTATCGGCATTTCCCAGATATATGGCTCCGACATTCGATTCCCTAAGATCAAGAAGCTTATCGGTTCCGTCACAGTCTCTGTACCAGATCTTAAGCGCATCAAATATGTCATCGTTTTCGTCGATCCAGCCGTTGTTATCCATATCGTAGGCTGCAAGGTCCTTAAAGCCGTCTCCGCTTACTGTCCCGAACAGTTCCGAACCGTCATTTATGATCCCGTCACCGTTCTTGTCAAGGCTTAAAAAGCCGTTGCTGCCTTTTAACAGGCTGATCTCTTCGGCCTCTCCGTCGCAGTCAAGATCAAAACTAAACTTCTGATCCGACAGATCTGCGATGTCACCTGCAAAGTTTAGGACAAGCGGATCGCACATGGAAATGATATCCTGTGACATTGACGCATAGTACTGTTCAAATCTTGATGACATCTCAAAATCAAGCTTAAACTCAATGCTTCTTCCGTCCTGTGTCGTGACGCATCCGTTTGATCTGAAGCTAACCTGCTGGACCTCGCACGAATAGCTCTCTTCGACCCCGTAAAGGTGGATCACATTTAGTGAATCTGATGCATTTTCGAAACTCTCAGCCGATGCGCTCATATCGTCTATCCCGAATTTCTTTGACATCTGCTTTGCCGATTCATCACCGAAAAACAGTCTCCACAGATAGAGCACAAACTGCTGCCTGACACTCTGAATGTCTCTTGCCACCGGGGTGCTCTTGTCAGCAGAGACATTGTTGATAAACCTTATCCCTCCCGTTTTATACCTGGTAAAAAGATCATTCTGATCGGCGGCCTGCCCGCTGCCTGTCATCTTTTTTTCGTCCTCATCACCTTTTTCCATGGAAAAGAGCGTGTCCGAAAAGCTTCTGTTATACCTGCTACTTTTTGGGTTTTGTGCGGCGTAGCCTACCGCAAACCTCCTTGTAGATTCGGAGTTTCTTTCTCCGACAGAATCCATTCTTACCGCATAGGATTCAATCTTCAAGTTTTTACTATTCTCCTTTCTTTTCTTTTTTGAAAACAAAAAGAGGGATTTCATACCTTTATGAAATCCCTCCATGGTGTTTTGTTTCCTATTAGATTTATCGGTCAAAAAGCTGATTTTGTTAACTGTCAGACAGCTATATACGCTCCGGCCTGAACCTTCCACATCTGAGCGTACTTTCCGTTCATCTTAAGCAGCTCGTCATGGCTTCCCTGTTCCACGATGCTTCCGTTTTCCAGCATGATGATCCTGTCTGCTATCCTTGTCGTCGAAAGACGATGCGAGATGAATATGACAGTCTTATCCTTTGTTGCTCCAAGCATTGCGTGGTTAAGCTGATATTCTGCTATAGGATCGAGTGCGCTTGACGGTTCATCAAGTATCATCAGCCCGGCATCCTTGTAAAATACTCTTGATATCGCAAGCTTCTGGCTCTCACCTCCGGAGAGATTGACACCGCTCTTTGAAAACTCAGTGGTAAGATCGGTCTCAAGTCCGTTTTTAAAACGTTTTATCCTTCCGATAAGTCCGCTGTCATCAAGAGCCTGTTTAACCTTTTCTTCATCAGCATTTTCTGATACATCCAGGATTACGTTTTCCTTTACCGTTCCCGCAAATATCTGGAAGTCCTGGAATACGGTTCCTATGGTATCTCTGTACTTCTTAACATCGTAATCCTTTATATCGCATCCGTCAGCCTCTATAACGCCTTCTTTCACATCATATAGACGCATCAGAAGCTTAACCAGAGTAGTCTTTCCGGCACCGTTATATCCAACGAGCGCTATCTTCTCGCCCGGATTGATCTTAAGATCAAGGTTTTTGATCTGCATCTGTTCACTCTTGCCGTATGCAAAGGAAACGTTCTTAAGCTCTATCTGTTTGGCATCCTTATTCGGTTCAAGTTCCTTTTCAGATATTATCTTGGGTTCATAGCCCATGAACTTTCTTATCTTGTTTATATACAGGCTTGTCTCGCATGCAAACGGATAGGATTCTGAGAATACTCTCATTCCTCTCTTAAGTCTGCCGAACGATCCGTAAAGTATAGCAACCGTACTGAATGAAAGATTATGAAGGACAGCTGACTGATATACGAGATAAGAGATGAATATCACATCTGAGAACATATCGTTGCACAGATATTTCTTGATGAATCCGAATAACCATTTCTTGTAGGCGTATTTCTTTTCTATCCTGTATACTTCATCATTTGCCTGCTCGAATCTCTCAAAAAGCACATCCGACACCTCCGGATTAAGCCTTATCTCCTTGGCATAGTCGCTAAGATAATAGATTCTCTTGATGTAATCTCTCTTTCTTGTAAACGGTATCCCTTCGATCTTTACCTTGTAGTTCTGCTTGTTGTATATCTGTTCAAAGACAAGCGAGAGAACAAATGAAATCGCTACGAATATGACGGATATCTTATCCCTTAAGAGGAAGAATATACCCGTTGAAATGAACACGGTAAGACCGCCGAGAACATTCTTTACAAACTGCAGTACTCTTTCTATCTGCTTGTCCACTTCCGAAATGGCCAGTACCTGTTCGTTATAGAATTCGGGATCATCATAGCATGAAAGATCAACAGCCTTTGCCTTGTCATAGAGCATCATCTTGATCTTTTCTCTTACCTTAGGACGTTCCCTTTCTGCCATGTAGTCACCGGCAAATACCGTAAACACCATTCCGAGCGTTATTGCGCCGGCAAGTATCAGAATGAATCTTGCGACCTTCTCAAACGGATATCCGAACTCAGCGGCAGCAAGTACATATCCTATTCCCACGGTGTGCTCAAAGAAGATAGATACCTCGTTTCTTATCGCATCCAGTGACTGATACAGCACGTATTTGGGTGATGCCGTAAACATCAGCTTTAAGAAGTAGAAGTTATTTGAAAAGACCTGTTTTACCGACTGTTTTGTCTCTTCTTTCTTGACTGTACTCACAGTATCACCTCCTCTTCATTTTCAAGAGCAAGATAGTTCATGGCCTGCTTCTTGTACATCTGATAATACTGTTTCTGTGCTGCTATAAGCTCCTTATGAGTGCCTTCCTCAATCAGAGTACCCTTTTCGAGCATGAAGACCTTGTCACAGTCCTTTACGGATGAAAGTCTGTGCGATATGAACAGCATCGTATGATCCTTTGCTTCCTTAAGAATGCTCTTGAACAGTTCATATTCGGCTATTGGATCAAGAGCACTTGAAGGCTCGTCAAATATCTTCATCGGTGCCTCTTTGACAAATGTTCTGGCTACCGCAACCTTCTGGCTCTCACCTCCGGAAAGAACGGCTCCTTCCTCGTCAAACTCCTTTGTCATCATGGTGTCCACGCCATCCTTTAAAGTCATTATCTTGTCATAGACACCTGCCATCTTAAGCGCTTTTATTACTCTTTCATCCTCATCGTCAAAATGTCTTCCCATGAGTATGTTTTCCTTTACGCTCATGCCAAACAGCTTGAAATCCTGGAAAGTCGTGGCAAATACATCCCTGTATGCTTTAAGGTTGTACTGCCTTATATCCTTGCCGTTATATAGGATCACGCCCTTATCCGGATCATAGAGTCTGAGCATCAGTTTAATGATGGTCGTCTTTCCTGCACCGTTATGTCCCACAAGCGCAGCCGTTTCACCCTTTTTGATGACAAACGACAGGTCATGTATAGTCTCCTTGTCATCATATGAGAAAGATACGTTTCTAAATTCAAGGCTGCCAAATTCCCGATCGGGCATATCACCGTCCTGATCCTCGGGAATGACTTCCTTATACTCCAAAAAGCTTCTCAGGTTATTGATGAACATGCCGTTTTTGAGTATTTCCATGATATTTTCAAATACTCTGATAAGTATCCAAGTCATGGCTACCATGAGGCTTGTCATTATCGTCAGCTCTGCTAGGGTAATGGTATTTGATACCCTGTTTCTGTATATCGCATACAGCAGAACACCTTCAAATATGACTGTAAAAGTGAATGTTATCCTGAAAAAGCTCAGACTGCAGTTTGCGAACGCATACTTTATCGCTACCTTCACATTCTTTTCAGTCGCTTCTCTGTACTGTTTCTTCATCAGCTCAAAGACCTTTGAAAGCCTGATCTCCTTTGCTCCGTCAGGCAGATACATCATTCTGCTGACATAGTTTAGGACTTTCTCATTCGGTGCCTGATCCTGGTATCTTTTAAACTCGTACTTGTTCTTCAGATTTCCGAATATGAAATTTCCCACAAGCGGCGAAAGGATGAAAAGGATCGCATAGTGATCTATCTCAAACATCAGATAGAATACGATCACTGCCGCCACCGCACCGATAGCAGCTCCGAGTATGCCTCTTATTATCGCCGTTATCTTTTCTTCGGCTCCGTCCATCGCCATTGTATAGCGGTTGTAGAAATCGGAGTCTTCATAGCACCTAAGCTCTACGTTTTTTGCCTTTGCGTAGAGCTTCTTATATATACCTCCGAAGAGTCTGTTGGTCTCTAGCGGATATACCACATTTTCAATATAGTTGGTGTAGATCGCGCAGGCGCAGAATATCGCACCGCTTATAAGAATGAATCTAAAGATATGATCAAATCCAAGACCCTTATCCAAAGCATCAACTACCACACGCATGAATATGCCGTCAAAGAACACCCATTCTCCATGTCCTATCAGCCATAAAAAGAATGAATGGACGATGATGTTCGGGCATATCTGACTGGCAAGTGTCATCGCATACCATGCATTTTTCATGGTGACTTTGAATGATAGTTTATCCTTGTCAGTTGTAGACATACTCTCCCCTCCCTTTCATTTACCCGTTTAAGGGTATTTCTTGAAAATATACCCCTATGCAGGTAAACTGTCAAGCAGATTTTACTTGATTTAACTCTTGTAGGATTTTGAGTAAACTACCGAAGCTAAAACTATGCTTATAACGATCATCGACATAACATAAATGATCATCTGACTCATACCAAGGTTAAAATCAAATATATGTGCTTTGAAGGTAAAAATATCCTTTAAAGACTTTGTGAACATGCCGCTGTCGACTCCGCCTATCGAGCTGTCTATGTTATCAAGCAGGCCCCCCATAAGTGTATTTCTTAACATTATAACCGCATGTGATCCAGGAAAGATGTTGCATACTGTCTGAACGCGGTCTGAAAACTGTGATACGGGAATGTATGCTCCTATTACAAATCCTGCTGCCGCAGAGAGGATTCCCGAAAAGGCCGCACTTGCCGAGCTTGTCTTAAATAACATCACTATACCTATAAAGAGTGCTGTGGATGAGATCGATCCGAGAGCCACTACCGCGTATGTCCTAAGAATATCTCCGATACTCATATACAGGTCTCCTCTTGCGCTTAATATGACCATTCCCACAGTCAGTATAATAGCTGTCATTATGATCGATGAGAGCGCTGCTGAAGTAAAATACGATAAAACGATCTGCCATCTTTTAACCGGTGTAGCCAACATATCCTTGTCGACGTTATACTCCCTGTCCCTTACAATGATCATCAAGCAGTTATACGGCACGGTTATCATAGCCGAGCCCATTATCCCGGATAAGAGTATAAGATCAGAGAACATCTTAAGATCCTCGTTTCTTATAAGGCCGCTTAAAGCCGGTATGTTGTTAAGGACGCCGTTTATGGCATCAACAAATGTACTCTTTAAAAATATGAGATATAACCCGAATACTATGATCGATGTGAGCATCGAAAACAGTATCGACTGCTTGTCCTTGAAAAATACGAGCAGATTTCTTTTTGTCAATCCTATATACATTTTCATCCCGCAAACTCCTTACCTGTAAGATTTAAAAATACATCATCCATCGAACCTTTTTTGATCTCAAAATCCCTGATGAGATCTCTGTTTCTGTATAACAGATCAGTGATCTGTCCCTTAAAATCAACACTGTAGTGGTCGCTGTCATATTTCCAGTCATATCCCTTTATGACTTCCTCTGCTCTTTCATCCTTGTTCACATACCATACAAGATGAGATGAAGCATAGTCTGTCTTTAGCTTAGTCGGAGTTCCGTTTGCTATGATCCTTCCCTTGTCCAGTATCACGACATTGTCGGCATCCGCAGTTTCCTCCATGTAATGGGTTGTAAGAAAGATCGTAAGATTCTTTTCGTTCTTAAGCCTTCTTATATGCTCCCATACAAGCATTCTGGATTTGGGATCCAGACCTGTGGTGGGCTCATCCAGAAACAGAATCTTGGGATCATGTATGAGAGCTCTCATTATATCCACCCTGCGTCTCTGTCCTCCGGAAAGCCTCTCATATCTCCTGTTCCATATCTCGTTTAGCTCGAAGCTCTCCATAAAAGGCTCCATCCTCTCAAGGACCTGCTTCTTATTCAGTCCGTAATATGCTCCCCTGGTGAGAAGATTCTCTTTCACGGTAAGCTTGTTATCAAGCACCGAGTTCTGAAATACTATTCCGATGAGCTTTCTTATGCTGTCATCTTCCCTTCCAAGCTCGTGATCAAATATCCTTACATCTCCAGATGTCTTTGACAGTATCGTGCAAAGCATGTTTATCGTTGTCGATTTCCCGGCTCCGTTCTCTCCAAGGAATGCGAAGAACTCTCCCTCATTAACATCAAAGCTTATTCCCTTTACTGCTTCGTGCTCCTTGTATGACTTTTTAAGGTCTCTTACTGATATCGCATTTTTCATTATTTCTTCCTCCTGCCTGTAACATATCAGACAAAAGGCAACAAAAAAAGAGCAGATCGACCAACATGCATTTTCATGCGACCAACCTGCACTTTTTTACTTTCTCTCTGCAGACACGTTTAAGAAAAGATATCTCTATTCCATATCCTGTATATCCTTTATCGCTTCATTTATTTTCTTCTCATCCGATTTGAATATCCACAAAGTCGATATCCACACAAACCCATAGGTGAGCACATAGATTATCGTTATCGGTATGAGCTGACTTATCTTACTGTACCAGTTAAACAAATAGCCGCAGCCGGCAACGACACCGAATAAAGCCAAGAAGTGAAGGAATATCCTAAGCTTCATGTTTATCTGTTTTAAGCTGCTCTCCTCATCCACGAGAACCAGGCTTGCCAGTGCACATAGGAAGCCGGTTAATATAACGGAAAGCGGTATGTACCACTGCCATCTTATCATTTCATCCGCCGAAAAGATGTATTCAATTAATTCCTCTATACCCAGACCAAACAGTATCGCCGTAGATATCATAAGCGTCTGGTTAAAGATCAGTTTGCATCTGTTCATCTTATAACCCCAGCTTTCCTTTGAGTTCTTTTACATATGCCCGTGAGATGGTTATCTGTTCTCCGTTTAAAAGATCCGCTCTCATTCTCCCGTTAAGCTCTGCCTTGACCGATCTTATCTTTCTGATGTTGATAATCATGGCCTTTGATATCCTCAAAAAATAGAAATTCAGTATATCCTCGAGTTCATACAGCCTGTATTTTGTCTCATAGCAGTTTTCTTTTGTATATACGTATGTGCGCTTGTCGACAGATTCTATGTAATAGATCGCATCTGTCTTTAACATGATCGTCTTTGAATCCGATATGACAGGCACGACCCTGCAGTTATTCTCGAGTATGTCTATGGCACTCTTTATATCATCAGTTATCTCTACTGCACTTATACAAGCTGCCTCGTTTTCATACGAGTCCACATGTTTGACTTCAACTTTCATTAAGCCTTCTCCGGATTTATCATTTAAGCATGGCAACTATCCACTCGGGATCGGGTGAGAGCATATCCTTGTTCATTGCCATCTCTTCCATTATTCCCTGAACAGATGCCCAGAAGCATGCAGACATCGTGTTTGCGTCGCCTTCATGGAATATGCCGTCTTTCTGTCCCTTTGTGATGAGCGTAGCCGTAGAAGATATGGTATCGACCTTAAGGGCGATCTTTCTTGCCGCTTCAGGCATGCCGGCTCTTCTTGCCTGTCCCATTAGGATAAACATCTCAAATACCCAGGGCTGTTCCTTTGCATATGAAAAGAGCTGACTTAAGAATCCTGAAAGGAATCTGTCTGCGGGGACTCCTTCGGGACACTGTGCGGTTTTGGTTCCTGCAGCTCCCATATTCACCAGCTCGATCAAAAGATCCTCTTTGGATTCAAAGTAGTGAAACAAAAGACCTACACTCATCGGTACTGCAGCTGCGATATCGCTTATCTTCGTGTCATAATATCCCTGACTTACAAACAGCTTTAGAGCCGTCATCAGTATCGCTTTTCTCTTTTCTTCCTTCTGCTCTTTTCTTGTCATATATTAATATCCCTTTTGATATCCTTAAGCAGTCTCTGCACTGCGAACTTTCCGCTTGCGGCAGCTACCGGAAGACCGCCCGTTGAGCCTGTCCACTGGCCTGCCATGTACAGATTCTTTATGCCTTTGATTCGTCCGTTAAACTTTATCTGCTTTGCCTGAGGAGTCGAAACAAAGCTCATATAGCTTCCGTGATATGCATTGCAGTATCTTTCATATGTAAGAGGAGTCCAGCAGTCAAGATACTCAAGATCGCCGTCAAGCTCGGGGAAGCTCTTTACTATCCTTTCACTGACCGCGGCTATGAGCTTTTCCTTGTATTCTCTGTACTCTTCTTTGCTCATGCTCTTCCAGATCTCAAAATCCTCATCTGTCTGAGAGATGCATGTCTGGATCACCTGCTTGTTATCCTTTACAAAGATCGGATCGTATCCGTATGCCTTAACATACATCCTGTCAAATGTCCTGTTTCCGACCTTTATGGGATCAATGTCGATAAATACGGTCTCGCCTCGATCATAGTTTACGCTTACGGCGTATGCGATCTGGAATCCGCTGATAACAGGATAATCCTTGGCATTGTCGTATGCTCTCTTAAAATCAGAAGGCATGTAACTCTTTGGAATGAATCTGTTGAATAATAGATTCGAATCCACTGCGGGAATGACATAATCGCATTCCACTACAGTTCCGTCTTCAAGCTTTATGCCTTCAGCCTTCTTGTTTTTAAGAACAATGCTGTCCACTCCCTTATTATAATATATTTTTCCGCCAAGTTCCTTAAATCTTTTTTCCATTCTCAAAGACATCTGTAGTGAAGCACCCATGGGTATGCTTCCGTTGCCGTCTGCCATGGTCGCATATGATACAAGAAGCGAATATGCGCAGTACTCCTTTGGAAGGTAGTCACAGATCATCTTTCTAAGCAAAGGCGACTTGAATCTTAAAGCGTACTCGCCAAGAGAGATCTTGCTGTATTCCTTCATGACCTTGGGCATGTCTGCCATGTCCTTGCCCATTGATATGTAATCCTTTATTCCCCACATTTCCATAGGCTTTTCTGCCGGGAAAAGACACTGCTTTGAATACTCAACATACTGTATGAACTTCTTTATCTCTTCCTCATCCTCCGGTGAAGCTTCAATAAGCTCCTTCTTTGTCTTTTCAAGGTCGTTGTACAGTGTCACGCTCTTTCCTTCATGTGTTGAAGTATAGAAAGCATTTATCTTTGCATACTCAGTTTCATCCGAAAGGGCACCGGTCTCCTTCCAAAGATCATACATCTGAGTTCCCTTCTTTGTACCTGTAAGCCAGTGGATGCAGTTATCTATGTGATAACCTTTTCTGTTCCAGCCTATGCATTCTCCTCCGGGAATGGAATTCTTTTCATAAATCTGAGCTTCAAATCCTGCCTTGAGCGCATATATACCTGCTGTAAGTCCTGCGATTCCTCCACCTATAACTACGATCTTTTCTTTCATAACTTTATCTCCTTTGAATGTGTTTGTTGAATCATTGTTCATTGAATCTGTATTCAATATATCATCAAGTTTTCACCCTGTCAACACTTTTATTGAATTTTTATTCAACGAATTTTTATGCATAATAATAGCGCACCCAAAAGGTACGCTTAATATTTTAAAAGTAGTGTTCCATCAGTCTGTCCACCCATTCGGGAACAGTAGCTTCCTTCCTGTCATAAGCCGGATAGTAAGGCTTTATATCAAGGATAGGAGTTTCGTCTATCGCATCCAGACCTTTTACTGTAAGTGTACTGTCTGTTACCGATATGATCTCAACCGATGTCATCCCTATCCTGTTTGGTCTGTCCTTACCTCTTTGTGCGAATATCCCTACAAGAGGCATGTCATCTCTGTTCTGAGGTCTTCTGTTAAGATGCTTTTGCCTGTCAAAGCTTGCCTTGTCAAGGTAAAAGAGTATGATCGCATGAGAAAAGTCGTTAAGACCCTTAAGTCCTGTGTGATACTCATCCTTAAGTTCTATCACAGATATGTCATCTCCCCATGAAACATCTTTTCTGGTCTGTACTGTGTTTTTTACATACCCTATAGGTTCCATTTTGATCTCTTCCATAACATTCCTCCTTTTTATCAGCGATTTTTCTTATAATATAACATCAAAAATCATTTTCCAACAACAGATAAATCTGTTATAATTCTCGACTGGTAGGTAAAAATCATGTGGATATGGCTTGTTTTGCTCTACGGGCTTTTAAAAGGCTGTCGGGAGATATGTAAAAAGAAAGCTCTGCAGACTTCGAGTTCGATCGAAGTGCTTCTCATATATACCTGCGTTTCATTTCTTTTGGTCGTTTTCGACTTTAAGAACGCTTTAGGAATGGAACCTAGGTTTTATTTCTTTATCGCGATCAAATCATTCGTGATCTTTTTGGCATGGATAATGAGCTTTATCGCCATAAGGAACCTTCCTCTTTCCATGTATGGGGTTCTTGATCTGTCACGAGTGCTCTTTTCAACTCTTCTGGGAGTATGTGTTCTTAACGAGCATATGGGACCCCTGCAGACTTTCGGTCTGATCCTGGTATGCAGCGGTCTTTTGCTGTTAAAGTTTAGGCCAAAGGCAAAAGAGCCTGTCGATGAACGTTATCCAAAAAACATTCAGAAAATAGAAAAGAAGTATTCAGCCGTAATAATATTCGTGGCTCTTATTTCATGCATGTTAAACTCGGTATCAGGTCTTCTTGACAAGATACTCACAAAATACATAACAAGCAGCCAGCTGCAGTTCTGGTACATGCTCTTCTTATGCCTGTTCTATATAGCCTATGCTTTGTGCATGAGAGAAAAGATAAGCATCAAGAGAGCTGTAAAGAACAAATGGATATGGCTGCTTTCCATCATGTTTGTCATAGCGGACCGTGCTCTATTCATAGCAAATGCCGACCCCGCCAGCAAAGTTACCGTCATGACATTAATAAAACAAGCCGGCGCAGTAGTGACCATACTTGCCGGCAAGTTCATATTTAAGGAAAAGAATGTATCTCACAAGCTGATATGCGCTGCGATCATCATCGCAGGTATTATGCTCGGTGTTTTATGACAGATGGTGAAGGACGCTGTCATTTATATCGCATACGCGCCCAAATCCCGTAGAACCCATCAGATATCTTAACTGTTCTCCCGTCTTTTTTATATATTCCTTTACACCGCTTACCCCGTCTTTTTCAAGATAAGGAAGCATAGATCGACCCACAGCCGCTGCATCCGCACCGAGCGCGAGGGCTTTGAACACATCAGCACCCGTTTCAATGGAACAGTCTACTATTATCTTTACGTCTGTCCCCTTAAGTGCTTCCTTGATTCTTGGCAGAATATAAAGAGGCGGAACGGCATAAGGCACTCTGCCGTGATGATGGCTCACAATGATGGCCTTTGCTCCGATATCCGCACACTTTTTAGCATCGGATACGCTAAGTACTCCCTTTACAACAAACGGAAGGTCCGTAAGCTCTACATATTCGCGAAGCATATCCACGCTCTGAGCTGTCATATCCTCTCCGACTACCACGTCATATCCGTTTTCGCCAAAGATATGGTCTATATCCATTCCTATTCCGAATGCTCCCGCATGCTTTGCAAACTGCATCTGGTCTATGACCTTTTCATGATCCGCATAAGGTTTTACGATTCGTATCGTCTTGTTATTAAGATCGACTATCTTCTTAAACTGATCATTCTCCATCATACCGCAGAAATTTAAGATGTTGCATTCACCAGCTGCGATCGAGTATTCCTCAAGGCCGTTATGCTCTCTTCCACCATAATTTCCAAGATGTGAAAAAGCAGGCGTCATTATGGGCGAATCGAATGTTTCTCCCAAAAAATCAACGGAAATATCTGCCTTTACGGAATCAATATATCGGGGTTCTATAATGATCGAATCCATATATTTTTTTGTTATGATATTCGCATCAGAGAGTCTTGTATAATCCATTTAGTTCCTCCTTAAGATATGAAATGTACTTAAGATAATCCTCATCGGTTGAAAGATGTTCGAGTATCATCGGCATATCCGGGTTGATCTCATTCATCTTTTCCACGTAGTATCTTATAGGAAATTCTCCGCATCCCGGAGCGCATTCCCTAAGCATTGTCGTATATTCCTCGCATAGATGTATATCCTTTATATGACAGCTCTTTATCCTATCCCCGAGAAGATCTGCACATTCATCTACAAGGTCTTTTGGATTAAAGTATCTGTCTATGGAATTGACCATGTTTATGACATCCATATGCACCGCAAAACGGTCTCTTTCCACCTCATCTATGAGTCTTAAATAATCTCTGGGGCCTGTGGGTATCATCCAGGGCATGGGTTCAAGAGCAAAATACGTATTCTTTATTTCAGCCCTGTCAATGATCTCTCTGATCATCTTTATGATCTCGTTTCGTGCCTCTTTCGTGAAATTCTCCTTATAAGCTCCGTCCCATCTCTTTCCTAATGCACCTGCAACGTTTACACAGCATTTTGCGCCGATTTGATCAGCGATACGAAGCTGCTTAACGCAGTAATCCATGTTTTTTCTTCTTTCGTCTGCATCAGGTGAAAGAGCGTTGCGCCAGATTCCGACTTCGGCGATCATAAGACCTGCCTTATCTGCAGCTTTTTTATACTCGATTATCTTTTCCTCAGGCTCATTACTCTGTACGGGAAATACCACACTGGCACAGCCGATCTTTATCTGATTTGATGCCCACTGGTCGGCAGAGTCATGTTTCAAAGGTGACGAAGTACCCAGTCTCATAAAATTACCCTCATGTCATTTAATAACTACGGTATCATTATACTACTCATGGATACAACTATTGTATTCATTAATACGCTAATCGCTTGTCAATTCTATACGTGCAGATCACAGATAAAACAAAAAGCGCACCCCTGTGGGTGCGCTCCATATAGTGTAAATATTAAATCCTGTTATAATTAATCAGGCATCCTTTAAGAATGATCTGTCTCTCTTCATCCGTAAGATCTCCGAGTGTCAGTTCAAATTCCTCAAGGTTTGAACCCTTTACGGCATACGCTTTAATAACAGCCGTTTTTTCTTCTACCGCTTTTCTGATGCTCGGCAGATAGATGTAGTCAAGGTTTGTGAAAGGAAGCTCACCTTCTTTTATGATGAACGGAAGCATTCCCCAGTTGATGAGATTTGAACGGTAACGCTTTGTAGCATACTCGTTTGCTATGTTAGCCCATCCGCCCAGAACCTTCTGACAGCTTGCAGCCTGTTCTCTTGCAGAACCGTCACCGGGCTTAACAGCAAATATCGTTGATCCGTATCCGATACCACCTGTTATTGCATCGGGATATTCCTTTGTGATGACATCCATCACACCCTTAAGATCTTCTTTTGCATTAAATACATCCTCGCCTGCCATGAGTGCATTCTGAACCTTCTGCATCTCTTTGGCACGACCCACGTACTCGGGATCCTTTCTTGAGAGAGTGAACTCTGCAAGACCGAGAGGATTTGAACGGTATGAAGAAGTCTCTCCTGAAGGAATAAGTTCATCAGTTGTTGTAACGGGATCATGTATCTCGCTGACAACTCTTAAGACAAGGTTGTTTGGAAGCTCGCACATCTTCGGCCAGTCCTTTATATTGGGACCGAACTTGATCTCAACGCTAGGATCTGCAACACCCTTGCTGTCAAATACTCTGTTCTTGTAAATATTGCTGTCAAAGTGGTACTTGTATGCTCCGATACGTCCTTCCATCTCTGTTGCAGGTGTAAGATAGCCTTTGTTGGCAGCCGTAGCCGCAATGGATCTTGCATCCATGAGTGCAACGGAAGCAATCTGGCCGTTTTGTACCTTTGAACCTTCACGGTTAGGAAAGTTACGTGTACTGTGTCTGATCGAGAACGCATTGTTTGCGGGTGTATCTCCTGCACCGAAGCAGGGTCCGCAGAATGCTGTCTTTAATATGGCACCTGTCTCAAGCAGTGTTGCTGCGCATCCGTTCTTCATAAGCTCCATATAGATAGGAGTTGAAGCAGGGTAAACATTCAGTGTGAATTCATCGGAACCTATATAGCTGCCTTTAAGGATATCAGCCGCTGCGCAGATGTTCTCGAATCCGCCGCCCGCACATCCGGCTATTACTCCCTGGTCTACATAGAGCTTTCCGTTTCTTATCTTATCCTTAAGAGAGAACTGAACCTTGTCGCCAAAGCTTACCTTTGCTCTCTCCTCAACTTCATGAAGCACGTCTGAAAGGTTTGCATTTACATCGTCGATCGTGTATGCATTTGACGGATGGAAAGGCATTGCTATCATGGGCTTTACCTTGTCAAGCTCGATAGTGATCATGCCGTCATAGTATGCAACCTCGCCGGGATTAAGCTCTTTAAAGTCCTCGCTTCTTTCATGGATATCGTAGAAGTCCTTGATTTCATTATCAGTCTTCCATATAGATGACAGACATGTTGTCTCTGTCGTCATTACATCTACACCGATACGGAAGTCTGCGCTCAAACTGTCTACGCCAGGACCTACAAACTCCAAGACCTTATTCTTAACATATCCGTTTGCAAATACTGCTCCAATAAGAGCTATAGCCACGTCCTGAGGACCTACGCCCTTTGAAGGCTTTCCTGTCATATAGATACCGATAACACCGGGTCTGTCTATATCATAGGTCTGGTTTAAGAGCTGTTTAACAAGCTCGGGACCGCCTTCACCCATAGCCATGGTACCGAGTGCGCCGTAACGCGTATGTGAATCGGAACCCAGTATCATCCTGCCACCGCCTGCAAGCATCTCTCTTGCAAACTGGTGAATTACAGCCTGGTGAGGAGGTACATACACTCCGCCGTATTTCTTAGCGCATGTCAGACCAAACATATGGTCATCCTCGTTTATAGTACCGCCTACCGCACAGAGTGAATTGTGACAGTTGGTAAGTACATAGGGGATGGGAAACTTCTCGAGTCCTGATGCTCTGGCTGTCTGGATTATGCCTACAAACGTGATATCATGGCTGGTAAGCTTATCAAACTTTATCTTAAGCTTGTCCATGTTGTCGCTTGTGTTATGATCCTTTAGGATGCCGTAAGCGATAGTCTCTTTTAAAGCTTCTTCTTTAGACACTTCCCTGCCGGTCTTTGCCTTTATGGCTGAAACAGCTTCCGCACTGTCTTCGACTATCTCTGTGCCTTTTATCAGATACGCTCCGCCTTTTGATAATGTAATCATTTATTTTCTCCCTGTATCTTATTTATCGCTGACTTTCTTCTTGGGCAGCTTAACCTTGTCAAGATGCCAGATATCATCAACATACTCCTGGATGGTTCTGTCAGATGTGAACTTGCCTGAGCATGCAACATTAAGAATAGCTGCCTTTGCCCATCTTTCCTCATCCTTGTAGAATTCCTCTATCTTCTTCTGAGCCTCTGCATATGAGCGGAAGTCCTTAAGTATGAAGTATCTGTCAGCCTTGTCGGTTGATTCCGTATTAAGGAGTGAATTATACAGCGTACGGAACAGCTCTGTATCATTGTGTGAATAGAAGCCGTTAACGAGCTGCATGAGGACTTTTCTGATATCCTCGTCACTGTTGAATATGTCCATGGGATCATATCCGCCGTTATTCTCGTAGTTGATTACCTCATCTGAGCTAAGTCCGAATATAACGGCATTTTCCTTGCCTACTTCCTCAACTATCTCTACGTTGGCACCGTCCATGGTTCCGAGTGTGATAGCACCGTTAAGCATGAACTTCATGTTACCTGTTCCGCTGGCTTCCTTGCTGGCTGTAGATATCTGCTCTGATACATCGCTGGCAGCAAAGATGAGCTCTGCGTTTGAAACTCTGTAGTTTTCTATGAATACGACCTTGATCTTGCCGTCTATTGACTCATCGTTGTTTATCACATCAGCAACGGAGTTGATAAGCTTGATCGTAAGCTTTGCATTCTTGTATCCGGCAGCTGCCTTTGCACCGAAGATGAATGTTCTGGGATAGAACTCCATATCCGGATGCTCTTTTATCTGATTGTACAGATACATTACATGCAGGATGTTAAGGAGCTGTCTCTTGTACTCATGAAGTCTCTTTACCTGTACGTCAAAGATAGATCTGGGATCAACCTCTACACCGTTATGCTCCATTATGTACTCGGCAAGTCTAACCTTGTTGCGGTACTTGATGTTCATGAACTCCTGACGGCACTGCTCGTCATTTGCATAAACCTTTAATTTCTTGATCTTTGAAAGATCAGTGATCCAGTCATCACCGATATGCTCTGTTACCCAGTCTGCAAGAAGCGGGTTGGCATGAAGCAAAAATCTTCTCTGTGTGATACCGTTTGTCTTGTTATTGAACTTCTCGGGGAACATCTCGTAGAAGTCCTTAAGCTCCTGATTCTTAAGTATCTCGGTATGAAGTCTTGCAACACCGTTTACAGAATAGCCGGCAACGATTGCAAGGTGAGCCATCTTGACCTGTCCGTCATATACGATAGCCATCTTCTTGATCTTCTCCTGAGTGATACCTGTCTCGTAAGGATATTTCTTTTCGATATCAAGGATGAATCTTCTGTTTATCTCCTCAACGATCTGATAGATTCTGGGCAACAGTCTTGAGAAGAGCTCGATAGGCCATTTTTCAAGTGCTTCAGCCATAATCGTATGGTTTGTATATGCACATACCTTTGTTGTTACATCCCATGCCTCATCCCATGTGAGATAGTAGTCATCCATGAGGATCCTCATCAGCTCTGCAACAGCAACTGTGGGATGTGTATCGTTAAGCTGGAAAGTAACCTTCTCGTACATCTTTCTTACATCGTCATGTGTACGCATGTACTTTTCAACAGCTTCCTGAACAGAAGCTGAAATGAAGAAATACTGCTGCTTTAATCTGAGTTCCTTTCCTGCCCAGTGATTGTCATTGGGATAAAGTACCTCTACGATGTTTCTTGCAAGGTTTTCCTGCTCAACAGCCTTCTGATATTCACCCTTGTCAAATGAATCAAGCTGGAAGCATTCAACAGGCTGTGCATCCCATATCCTCAGTGTGTTTACGATGCCGTTTCCGTAACCAACGATCGGAAGGTCGTAAGGAACAGCATTTACTACCTGGTAGTTTTCCTGTCTGAATACGTTTCTGCCGTTCTCATCAACGGAAACGCTTACATAGCCGCCGAATTTAACCTGCTTTGTATATTCGGGTCTTCTTAATTCAAACGGATTGTTAACTGCAAGCCAGTTATCCGGTACCTCAACCTGGAAGCCGTCTCTGATCTTCTGTTTAAACATACCGTAGCGGTATCTGATACCGCATCCGTATGCGCCGTATCCGAGTGTTGCGAGTGAATCAAGGAAGCATGCCGCAAGACGTCCTAAACCACCGTTTCCGAGTGCTGCATCGGGCTCCTGGTCCTCGATCACGTTGATATCTACTCCGAGCTCCTCAAGGCATTCCTTAACCGCCTTGTAAGCCTGCAGATTTATTAAGTTGTTTCCGAGTGCTCTGCCCATCAGAAATTCCATGGACATGTAGTACACGATCTTGGGATCCTTCTTCTCATACTCCTTCTGAGTAGTCATCCAGTGATCCACGATAGCATCCTTGATGGCATAACCTACAGCCTGGAATATCTCCTGGTCGGTCGCCTCTTCGATGTTCTTGCGGTACAGTGTCTTTACATTGTAAAGGACACTCCTCTTAAATAATTCTCTGTCAAAATCAAGTGTTGTTTGAACCTTCTTAGCCATAAATCATTCCTTTCCATGTTGATCAGATCAACATCTCTCTATGCAGATGGTAACATTTTCACCATTGACGTTCCAATCCTTTTTAACGGCGTATTCATCCGTGAATGAGAATCCGTTTGCAAGTACCTTGTCCCCGATCGTCTTCTCGTTCTTTTTAACTACCTCAGCAAGCTTTTCATTGTTAAGAACCGATACGAGTATATGATCCATAACCTCAAATCCTGCATCCTTACGCATTGTCTGGATCTTTGATATGAGCTCGTTTGCATTACCCTCTTCCAAAAGCTCGTCAGTGAGAGTCGTATCCATTACAACGGTTGTCTTGTTATCAGCCTCGGTAACAAATCCTTCCTTCTGGCTCATCGTGATAAGCAGATCTTCCTCTGCAAGTCTTATCTCCTCACCGTCATTAAATACGAGTGCTCCGTTTGCCTTAAGCTCATCCATAGCATCGTTTCCGTCAAGGGATGCAAGTGTCTTCTGGATGAATCCGAGATGCTTTCCGTACTTGGGTCCTACCGTCTTAAGCTGAGGCTTGAAAGTATAAGTCGTAAAGTCTCTTACATCATCGGTAAATGTGACCTTCTTGACATTTAATTCATCCTCTATGATCTCAACATAGTACTCTGAAAGTGCATTCTCAGTCTTAACAAACATGTTTGCTATAGGCTGACGATTCTTTATATTAGATGCATTTCTGCATGCACGTCCCTTTACAACGATATCAACGGCAGCGTCCATATCCGACTCAAGAGCCTTATCGATCATGCTCTCGTCAACGGTCGGGAAATCACAAAGATGTACGCTTATCGGAGCTGAGCTGTCAACTGAGCATACAAGATTTCTGTAGATCTCATCAGCCATGAAAGGAATCATTGGTGCAGCTGCCTTTGCTACATTCACAAGCGCTGTGTAAAGAGTCATGTATGCATTGATCTTATCCTGCTCCATGCCCTTTGCCCAGAATCTCTCACGACCGCGGCGAACATACCAGTTACTCATCTCATCAACGAATTCCTGAAGTGCTCTTGCTGCCTCGGGTATCCTGTAATTTGCCAGGTTGTCATCAACAGCGCCTACCATGGTGTTCATCTTTGAAAGGAGCCATCTGTCCATTACACCAAGGTTTGCCTTGTCGAGTGTATATTTTGTTGCATCAAAATCATCTATATTTGCATAAAGTACGAAGAATGCATATGTATTCCAGAGTGTTCCCATGAACTTTCTCTGTCCTTCAACGACTGCGTCGCCGTGGAAACGGTTAGGAAGCCATGGAGCGGAATTGATATAAAAATACCATCTGATAGCATCTGCACCGTACTTTTCAAGAGCATCAAAAGGATCAACTGCGTTGCCCTTGCTCTTGCTCATCTTCTGACCGTCCTTGTCCTGTACATGTCCGAGGACTATTACATTCTCATAGGGCGACTTGTTAAACAGAAGTGTTGATTCCGCCATGAGTGAATGGAACCATCCTCTTGTCTGGTCAACAGCCTCTGAGATGAACTGTGCAGGGAACTGCTGCTCAAAGAGCTCCTTGTTCTCGAACGGATAATGATGCTGTGCAAAAGGCATTGCACCTGAATCAAACCAGCAGTCGATAACCTCGGGAACCCTGTGCATCTCCTTGCCACATTCAGGGCACTTGCATGTTATCTCATCTATATATGGTCTGTGCAGTTCAACGGTAAGTGCAGCATCGTTTCCTGAAAGCTGCTTAAGCTCTTCACGGCTTCCGATGCACTCTCTGTGACCGCATTCGCATTCCCAGATATTGAGAGGTGTTCCCCAGTATCTGTTACGTGATATAGCCCAGTCCTGGATGTTCTCAAGCCAGTTGCCGAAACGGCCCTTACCGATCGATTCGGGTATCCAGTTGACTGTATTGTTATTTCTTATAAGATCATCCCTTACAGCTGTCTCCTTGATGTACCAGCTCTCTCTTGCATAGTAAACAAGAGGTGTGTCACATCTCCAGCAGTGAGGATATTCATGTTCAAACTTGGGTGCATCGTAAAGAAGCTTTCTTGAAGAAAGTTCCTTTATTACCTCGGGATCCGCGCTTACAGCGCCTGCCTTTATCTCAGACTCTGTAGGCTTGCATCTCATACCGCCAAACGGTGTCTCGTTAAGCATAACACCCTTGTCATCAACCATCTGTACGAAAGGAAGGTCGTAATTGCGTCCTACGTTGGCATCGTCTTCACCGAATGCGGGAGCGATATGAACTATTCCTGTACCGTCTGTCATAGTTACATAGTCATCGCATGTAACAAAGAAGCCCTTCTTGTTCTGCTTGTCGGCAACCTTCTTAGCGCACTCGTATAAAGGCTCGTATTCCTTGTACTCGAGATCCTTTCCCTTATACTCTTCAAGCACCTCGTATGCGGGCTCGTCTTCCTTCTTAAGAGGAGAAAGAACCGTATCAAGAAGCGCCTTTGCCATGTAATATGTATAACCGTCCGCAGCCTTTACCTTGCAGTAGTCATCCGAAGGATTTACGCAGAGAGCCACGTTTGAAGGCAGTGTCCAGGGTGTTGTCGTCCATGCAAGGAAATATGCATCCTCGCCTACCACCTTGAATCTTACGATAGCAGATCTTTCCTTAAGTGTCTTGTATCCCTGTGATACCTCTGCACTTGAAAGAGGAGTACCGCATCTGGGGCAGTAAGGTACGATCTTAAAGCCCTTGTAGAGCAGGCCTTTCTTCCATATCTCCTTAAGAGCCCACCACTCGGACTCGATATAGTCGTCATGATATGTAACATACGGATCGTCCATATCGGCCCAGAATCCTACAGTACCTGAGAAGTCCTCCCACATACCCTTGTATTTCCATACGGATTCCTTGCACTTGTCGATGAACGGCTCCATGCCGTATTCCTCGATCTGTTCCTTTCCGTTGAGTCCGAGAAGCTTTTCAACCTCAAGCTCTACGGGCAGTCCGTGTGTATCCCATCCGGCCTTTCTGGGAACCATATATCCCTTCATGGTCCTGTATCTGGGGATCATGTCTTTGATTACTCTTGTAAGGACATGGCCTATATGCGGCTTTCCGTTTGCAGTCGGAGGGCCGTCATAGAAGGTATATACCTCCCCGTCCTTTCTCTGTTCCATGCTCTTTCTGAAGATGTCATTCTCCTGCCAGAATGCAAGAGTTTCTTTTTCTCTGTCCACAAAGTTCAGATTAGTATCAACCTTATTGTACATAGAAACCTCCCTTGAAAAATAAAAAAGGTCTTACCCGCATAAGGATAAGACCTGTATCTTACAACCACCTTATTGCGACATACTCTTCGTTTACAAATGCTTAAAGCCCCTTTGCCAAGATTCATATGCGTGCCGGTAACGTCGGCATGACGGCGTAGCTTACTCTTTATCATTTCAGCCTTGCAGCTCGGAAGTGATATTCAGTCATGTACTACTCTCACATACCTCTCACCGTCGTATGCTCGCTCATGATTTCATATTCATGACCTACTGTCTTCGTCATCGCTTTTACTATTAGATTGCATATATTATAGACGCTATTGCAGCTTCATGTCAACTGTAAGCTTGCCGTCTTTAAGGGTAATATCGGCTAAACTGCCGCATATCAAAGGCATCATCGGAGACAGATGACCGATATCCGCATCCATGATCACGGGCACGCCCAGTTTCTCGACAGTATACAGAATCGCATCATACTGATCAAGATTAAACATGGGTTCGTTAAACTGAAGCGGTCTGCCTATCATAAAGCCTCTGCAGTACTTAAACCATCCCGATTCGTACATCTGCCACATGGCTCTTCTCATGGAAAATACATTTAAGTCACAGCTTTCAAGAAACCATACAAAACCGTCGTCTTTGTATTTTTCGAGGAATTGATCCACTTTGTCAAAACGAGTGCCTCTTATGCCTACAAGACAGTCCATACAGCCGCCGATAAGCCTTCCGGCCATCTTTATATCATCCGCATTTTCCATCTTTTTATCTGCATTTGGCATATATCCTTTAAGGATCGTAGGCTCGGTGCAGTTATACGGTGCGAGCGGATCCTCTTCGGATTTAAGTGACATTATCTCCCATCTGTCATAGTTATGTACAGACATGCACTCGCCCTTTAGCATATGCCATGCATCAAATATCGATTCATGCCACGACTCCATTCCGAATTTCGCTGCATTGGGTCCGTATATTGAAGCCACATCACAGAGCGTTGTCAGCAGAAAAGTCATATGCGTATTATCTGAATAGCCCATATACCACTTCGGCTTTGCCTGCTTTATCTTTTCAAAGTCAACATTGCTTATGGTCTCACACATAAGCTCTCCGCCGCCGCAGCTTATAATGGCATCATTTGAATCTGATATATAGTACTCCGAGAGCTCTTTGCCGCAGCTAACGGGATCGCTGCTTATTCCTATACCGTCTTCCTTGTAGCAGTTCGGTCCAAGCTCAGTGTTAAATCCGTCCTGTTTAAGGATATTTAAAAAGTTTTCAAAGCAGCTCTTATAAGGCTGTGCATTGCATCCGAATGCCGGTGCAACAAAAGCTATGGTATCGTTCTTTTTTATAAATTCAGGATATCTCATGTTCTACCTCAAATTGCAAAAGAGTGCCATATCATCAGATATGACACTCCGCATTATAAGTCAGTTTATTATTTTCTCTTGCCCATGATACGTAAGAGTTTCAAGAAGAGGTTGATGAAATCAAGATACAGCTGGAATGCACCGAAAAGTGCAAGGCTGTTTTCTGATTCAACCGTTGAATACATAGCCATCTGCTTGATCTTCTGTGTATCGTAAGCTGTAAGTCCTACAAAGATAACAACACCGATTATCGAGATCACAAGATCAAACATCGAATTGCGAAGGAATACAAGGTTTACAAGACTTGCAAGGATAATACCTATAAGTCCCATCAGGCACATAGAACCGATACCTGTAAGATCCTTATTTGTCGTAAGACCTATGATAGCCATTGCAGCGAACATGCCGGCCGTTACAAAGAATGTAGCTGCTATGCTCGTTCCTGTGTATGCAAGTATGATCACTGAAAATGTCATACCGGTCAGGAATGAATAAACGGTATAGAGTATTCCGGCAAGAACCGCATTATTCTTCTTTACTGCTGAGTTTCCGATCAGAACTATAGCTATCTCGGCAATGAGAAGTATGAAGAATGTTCCGCCGCTTAACATCTTTATTGCTGTTGCAGGGCTTGTGATGAGAGCTGCGAATGCTGTTATCACAAGTGCTACCACCATGAACAAGAATGACTTTGTAACAACCTTCTCGGTCGCGATGGTCTTAAGTCCGTCCATGCCTGTAGGTCCTACATAGCTTGCATTCTGATAGCTTTCAGAACCCATGTCTCCCTGATAGCTGTTTGCACCGGGTGTGAATGCATCATATCCGTAACCGGGCATATCAGCTGAACTATTATCATAATTGTAATTGTTTGCGCTGTCGTAATTATAATCGCTCATAGTGAACCTCCTTTTTAGTCCCTACGCAAATTATGCCATAGAATCTGTGTTTTTACTATGATAAATTAATAAATTATCTATAAATTTTTATCTATCAGAATTGCACATATCATCTTCGGATCGCTGCCCACACCGTTTATCGCTTCTCTTAAAGTGGGATAGTATTTTGATCTGCTTCGCGCGTTATGAGGTCTAAATCCGTTCTCATCCTTTGTAAAGGTTATGGTATGTATCTGTGAATAAAGAGTTTTTCTGTCATTGTAAACGGTCGCGATCGCAAGCTCGCAGTTAGGATCGATGTTTTCCTCTTTCCATACGATCCTGCACTTTACCCCGTGCTTTAAAAGGTGTCTTCTTATTGCCAAAGGAGATGAGCCTATGACTCCCTTTAAGGAAGCTCCGCTCTTTTCAAACTCCTCTATGAGATCACCTATAAGACCGGCTTTACTTTCCTTTTTAAGGTCATACAGCACATTATAGACTGCCATGATCTCACAGCCAGAAAAAGCCATCGTCGATCTTCCGAACTTTACATCCTTCCATTCGCTCTGGTTTTCTATATATCCCGACTTGTAAGGTGAGCTGTCGCTGTTTAACACCTTTTCGTTATTAATCCTGTTTTCTCTTCTTATCGATTTTTTTATATATATCAGCCTGTCAAGGACACCGTATACAAACACCACCAGACGTGGTGAAACATGTGAAGGTATCCACCGGGCGATCTTTTGCTTTATTTCCATTGCATTTACCCGTTGATTCTGTTCATGGCTTCATCACACATGTCATGAACAAGAAGAGGCATCGCTTCGCTGACTTTGTCGGCACTCTCTTCTATGATCTTTTTATCATCTGATGAAAAATGTCCCAGAACATAGTCTGCCAGATCCATGCGCGGCGGCTTTTCTCCTATGCCTATCTTTACCCTGACAAACACATCGCTACCGAGGTGGCTTATTATGCTCTTTATTCCGTTATGTCCTCCGGCACTGCCTTTTTTACGTATGCGGATCTTTCCGACTTCCATGGATGTATCATCATAGATGATGCAGACATTTGTCTCAGTATCGACCTTGAAGTAATCAGCTACTTCACGTACTGCCTCGCCGCTTAAGTTCATATAGGTCAAAGGCTTGACAAGAACAACTCTTTCACCGTCTATCACGCCTTTACCTATAACGGATTTAAACTTTCGCTCCACAATGTCGATCCCGTATCTGTCAGCGATCTTGTCTATCGTCACATATCCCGTATTATGTCTTGTATTGTCATACTTTTTGCCCGGATTACCCAGACCAACTATTATATACATATCTATGCGTCCTTATTATCTGATATAAGTATATCATACATGTTGTTTAAGAGTTCATCGACAAACTTTAAAAGGTTTTCCTCGTCTCGCTCTATGATGCCCTCTTTTTTGTATGTACATGTAAAATACGGAGTCTTTCCCGTAACGAGTTTTAGTCTTCCCTTGTAGAGCTTTATAAGATCAGGTATCTTTGCAACATCTATGAGGGCAGCCGTGTGCATGTTCATGCGAAGCATCTCTCCTGCTGCCTTAAGCTCTGTCACATAGCAGCTGTGAGCTTTTATCCTGAGCAGTGATATCCTTATGAGATTATCGGCGGATTTGGGTATCGCGCCGAATCTGTCCTTTAATTCATCCCTGAGGTCATCAGCCTCAGACACTTCCTCAATGGCCGCTATCCTCTTGTAAACGTCAAGCTTTTGCACCTCGTTTGGAATGTAGTCCACAGGTATGTATGCATCAGCTTCGAGATCTATCTGAGTATCGAATTCATCCGTCTGGGTGCTTATGCCCTTTGCTTTCTTGACGGCATCGTTTAGCATCTTGCAGTAAAGATCATAGCCGACAGCCTCCATATGTCCGTGCTGAGTCCTTCCGAGTATGTTTCCGGCGCCTCTTATCTCAAGATCCCTCATGGCTATCTTGAATCCGCTTCCAAGATCTGTATATTCCCTGATGGCCTCAAGTCTTTTCTGAGCCTGCTCCTTTAACATCTTGTCGCGCTTGTACATGAGGAACGCATATGCGGTCCTGTTAGATCTTCCGACTCTTCCTCTCAACTGATACAGCTGTGACAGTCCCATCCTGTCGGAGTCATGAACGATGATTGTATTTACGTTTGATATATCAAGTCCAGTCTCGACTATCGTCGTAGCAACGAGAACATCTATCTCACCGTCAATGAAGTCATACATCAGATTCTCAAGCTCACGCTCGTTCATCCGTCCGTGGCCGTAGGCAACATTTGCCTCAGGCACAAGAGCCTGAAGACGCGCAGTGATATCGGCGATGTCATTTATCCTGTTATATACATAGTAGACCTGGCCTCCTCTGGCCATCTCTCTTACTATGGCTTCACGTATCAGCTCCTCATTGTATTCCATGACAAAAGTCTGTATCGGAACTCTGTCACCGGGAGCCTCCTCAAGAACAGACATATCCTTTATTCCAACCAGGGACATATGAAGGGTCCTTGGTATGGGAGTTGCGGAAAGAGTGAGTACATCCACGTTCTGTCTCATCTTTTTAATCTTTTCCTTGTGGGTTACTCCGAATCTCTGCTCCTCATCCACAACAAGCAGTCCGAGATCCTTAAAGCTTATATCATCGGACAATAGCCTGTGCGTTCCGATGACTATATCCACAAGACCCTTTTTAATATCCGATACGGTCTGTTTCTGCTCCTTTGCACTCTTAAATCTTGACAGCATCTGTATCGTTATAGGATAGTCCTTCATGCGCTGCGTAAAGGTATTAAAATGCTGCTGAGCCAGTATGGTGGTAGGAACAAGTATCGCGACCTGTTTACTCTCCGTAACAGCCTTAAACGCGGCTCTGATGGCTATCTCCGTTTTACCGTATCCCACATCTCCGCAGATCAGTCTGTCCATGATCTTATCAGACTCCATATCGGCCTTGGTCTCCGCTATGGCCTTTAACTGATCCTCAGTCTCCTCAAAAGGAAATGTTTCCTCGAATTCCTTCTGCCATACGGTATCTTCTCCGAATACATAGCCGTTCTTTTCCTGTCTGGCCGCATAGAGCTTTACAAGATCCTGAGCTATGCCGTCTACGGCAGTCCTTACCCTGGTCTTTGTATTTGTCCATTCCTTGCCGCCGAGCCTATTAAGCTTTGGCTTTTTGGCAGCATCGGCGCTGGCATATTTCTGAACGGATCTGAAGCCTGTCGCAAGGACATACAGATTTCCTCCGTCGCGGTAGGATATCTTCATGTAATCCCTTATGACATTTTCAGTCTCGACCTTTTCTATTCCCTGATATATACCCAGTCCGTGACTCTCGTGGACCACGTAATCTCCGACCTTTAATTCATTAAAGTCGTTGATAGCGGTTCCCTCGTATCTCTTGTGCTTCTTTTTCTTCTTCGTAACTCCGAAGATGTCGCTCTCGCTTATAACAACGAATTTAAGCAGCGGATATTCAAATCCCCTGAGGACATTTCCGTACATGACGGTTATCTCGCCGGGGATGAGCTTTCTGTTCATATCCTCGGTATATATGGCAGGAAGATCCCTGTCCATTATGTTGTCTGCCAGTCTCTGAGCTCTCGTTCTTGAAGGGCATAGCAGTATTATCCTGTAGCCTCTTTTTCTGTACAGCTCAAGATCCTTTATAAGATATTCAAACTGATTCTTATAAGGAGCTATGGATTTGGCAGTGATATTGCATCTGTAAGCAGCATCGACTATGAGATTTCTGGTCTCAAGAGATGAAAGCTGGATAACGGCATACTTTTCAAAACCGCGTCTTACCTGATCGGATGAATACAAAAGGTTCATCTGTCCGGGAAGTATATAGCCCTTAAGTGCCCTGTTTTTCATGCTCTCGTCAAATTCAAGCTCTACTGCCTTTGCATGCTCGGCTATCTGAACGGGCTCGTCAAATACAAGAACGGTCTTATCATTATCAAACATCTGAATGAACTGATAAAGATCGTCATAAAAATATGATGCATAGCTGTCCAGGTTTACAACTCTTCCAAGCTCTAAAAGATCCTCTTTGAGAGTCTTTACCTGGGTATCTATCCGGTGAGCTTCCTCAGTCTTAAAATCATCCCTGAAGCTCTTATAGACCCTGTCTTTTTCCTTTTCTATCTTATAAAGACCGTCCCTTAGCATATCCTTTGAAAGTATCATCTCGGATGCGGGAAAGATGCTGATATTCTCAAGCTCTTCTATAGATCGCTGCGTATCTATGTCAAAGCTTCTTAACGATTCTACCTCATCTCCCCAAAGCTCTATCCTGAACGGATTTGTCTCAGTGGTATCAAAGATATCGATGATATCTCCCCTTATGGAAAACTGTCCGGGTTCCTCTACCTGGTAATTTCTTATATATCCTATATCAACAAGATCGCTAGCAAGCTTCTTTGTATCGATCGTATCGTTCTTAGATATGTTTATGCTTCCTGCCGCGACATGTTCTATCGGCAAAACAGGACTCATCAGTGCATCAAACGTGGTAACGACGGTAAAGGGCGTATCTTCAACGATGCTCTTTAATACCTTAAGTCTTTCGCTGACAAGTTTGTTTCCGTGAATGTCAGCCTGATAGAATATAAGATCCTTTGCGGGATAAAAGAGCACATTTTCACCGTAGAGCTTAAGATCCTCTGCGATCTCCTTTACTCTTAAGTCACTGTAAGTAGCGATGATCTTATACTTAAAACCATCGCTTAATCCCTGTGCTATATGGATCTTCTGGGAATCCGAACATCCCGAGAGAGATACTGCCTTTTTCTTTGAGAGAGTCTTTATGATGCCCTCATGATCGGACAGCTCTCTTATCACGTCTGTTAGTGTATTCATGCCATATCATTGTAGCAAAAGAGAAGCCGCAGGTAAATCCCGCAGCTTCTCTTTAACCCCATATTGTCTCTGAAAAAACTTATTTCCTAGACAGGTTCATCCTCGTCATCCTTAGCCTTCTCATAGGCCTCAAGGATTATCCTCTGAATGCTGTCTCTGGTCGCAGAATTGATCGGATGAGCGATATCCCTGTATTCTCCGTCCGTAGCCTTCTTGCTGGGCATCGCGATGAATAACCCCTTTTCACCCTCGATGACCTTGATGTCATGAACCACAAACTCGTCGTCTATAGTGATCGATACGATGGCTCTCATCTTGCTTTCTTTTGATATCTTGCGTACCCTTACATCTGTAATCTTCATAAGCTCATTCCCTTCATTACATCACATATCTGTCTGTATGCTCAACAACTACTTCTATTCCGTTCTCTCCCTTGTGGTAAGAGTTGGCTCTTATCGTGCCGTGGCTCTCCACAATGCAGTTTTCGATATATGAATTATCTCCGATGTAAACATCATTAAGGATAATGGAATTCTTAATGGTACAGTTGTTTCCGATGAATGTCTGTCTGAATATGACAGAATCCTCAACGGTACCGTTTACGATCGTTCCGCTAGCTACTAAGCTGTTCATGATCTTTGCACCGACATTGTATTTGGCGGGAGGAAGATCATCAACCTTTGAGTAGATATCCGGATAGGTCTTGAAGAAGTAATCCCTTACCTCTGGTTTTAAGAAATCCATGTTCGCAGAGAAGTAATCATTTACTGAAGCGATATTCTTCCAGTATGAATTTATCTTGTATCCGTAGATCCTCTTCTGACCCTTGTATCTGATAAGGATATCTCTTACGAAATCGTATCTGTCTTCTTCAGCACACTTCTCGATCATCTCTACAAGAAGTCTTCTTCTGATGATATAGATACCGCAGCTGATCGTATTTGATCTTGCTACAACTGCCTTCTCCTCAAAATCCTCTATCCTGCAGTCATCATCAAGCTTTACCGTTCCGTAGCGATCCACATTTGCATCAGGATCCATATCCTTGCATACAACAGTGATATCAGCCTTCTTTTCGATGTGATACTCAAGCACCTTGTTAAAATCGAGCTTGTATACACAGTCAGCAGAAGCTATAACAACATACGGCTCATGGCTTGATTTAAGGAATGACAGGTTCTGATAGATGGCATCAGCCGTTCCTCTGTACCAGAAGCTGTTATCAGCCGTTACAGCCGGTGTGAATACGAAAAGTCCGCCCTGCTTACGTCCGAAATCCCACCACTTTGATGAACTGAGATGCTCGTTTAGGCTTCTCGCATTGTACTGGGTGAATACGGCTACTTTCTGTATATGAGAGTTAGACATGTTGCTGAGTGCAAAGTCTATCGCTCTGTAGCTTCCGGCTATCGGCATTGCGCCTATGGCTCTTTTCTGTGACAATTCTCTCATACGGTGGTTGTTACCGCCCGCAAGTATAATTCCTATCGCTCTCATACACTTTCACCTGCCTTAATCAATGTCTTACCACTTGCCAGTGTATTGTTCTGATAATCCGAATAAACAGTTTCACCGAAGATGCATGTATTCTTTCCAACAGTTATGTTTTCTGGAATGATGCTCTTTTCACCTATGCACACCAGTCCGCTGTTATAGATGTGAGGATCAGTCTCGTTTTCAACCTCATCCCCTATTCCGAAGCGGCAGTTATTCTTTATCTCTACATTCTCGGCTACGATAGTCTTATAAACTTCGCAGTTGTCACCGATAACGGTGTTGTTCATTATGATCGAATCTCTGATTATCGTGTTCTTTCCGATCGTTACACCGCATCCGATTACCGAGTTGTAAACCTTTCCGTAGATATCGGAGCCTTCACCTATGATACTCTTTTCAACCTCGCTCTCCTTTGAGAAATACTGAGGAGGAAGTATATCCGACTTGGTGTAGATCTTCCAGTACTCTTCGTAGAGATTGAACTCTGGAACGATATCGATGAGCTCCATGTTTGCTTCCCAGTATGAATGAAGAGTACCTACATCCTTCCAGTAGCCGTTGAACTCATATGCATAAAGCGGACATCCCTTATCATGACAGTAGGGGATGATATGCTTACCGAAATCAAGTCCGGGCTGATCTGCCATTGCGATAAGAGCTTCCTTTAATGTCTTCCAGTTGAAGATATATATACCCATTGATGCCAGATTGCTTCTGGGATTTGCGGGCTTTTCCTCAAAATCGGTGATCTTGCGGTTCTCATCCGTGATCATGATACCGAAACGCTTTGCCTCCTCCATGGGAACAGGCATAACAGCTATGGTGCATTCAGACTTGTTCTGCTTGTGGAAATCAAGCATTACCTCATAGTCCATCTTGTATATATGGTCTCCTGAAAGGATCAGTATATACTCGGGATTGAAGCTCTCCATGTAGTCTATGTTCTGATATATGGCATTTGCGGTACCTGTATACCATTCACTGTTTGTGCTCTTCTCATACGGAGGAAGCACAGTAACACCGCCGATATTTCTGTCCAGATCCCACGGGATACCTATGCCGATATGAGTATTCAGTCTCAAAGGCTGATACTGAGTAAGAACACCTACAGTGTCCACTCCGGAGTTGATACAGTTACTTAACGGGAAATCAATGATACGGTATTTTCCACCAAAAGATACCGCCGGCTTTGCAACCTTAGACGTTAGAACTCCCAGCCTGCTGCCCTGACCACCGGCCAGAAGCATGGCAATCATTTCCTTCTTGATCATGTCTTCACCTCTTCTGTCGTAATATTGAGTCGATTTTGCTGTCAAAAGGTACAATAAATTGTATGTAGATTATAGCATAGAAAGAATTTATTGTGAAGTTTTTTAGAATTAATCGCCACTATTTTGTGATTTTTTGTGAATATTTCACAAATTTGTAGACACTATTTTTAAAATATGCTTTCTATCTTGCGACAAGTCTTTTTTCATACCACAACATCTTGTGGAAATGAAAAAGGCCCGTCTCTTTTAAGAGACAGGCCGTAAATTACAAATTATGTATTAATCCTGCTTTTCAAGTGCCTTGTAAACAACTGCAGAGAGTGCTGCACCTGCAAGAGGACCTACTATGAATACCCAAACGCATGCGATCGGGTCTGTATTTCCGTTAAAAGCTGCCACGATAGCGGGACCTATGCTTCTTGCGGGATTAACGCTCGTACCTGTAAGTCCGATACCCAGGATATGAACGACAACAAGTGTAAAGCCTATAACTACTCCGGCAAATGATCCGTGATCTGCCTTCTTGCTCGTAACACCCAGTATGGCTGTCACAAATATGAATGTGAGCACGATCTCAACCAAGAGTCCTGCGATTATGCTTCCGTTAACTCCGCCAAGGCCGTTTGAGCCAAAGCCTCCAGTCATATCCGTTATACCGCCAAGGTTAAAGATAGCTGCCAGTATGAGTGAACCTGCAAACGCGCCGCAGATCTGGGATATAACATATCCTACAAACTCCTTAACATCCATGCCTCCGCTCATCAATACTCCCAGAGAAACAGCTGGATTGATGTGACATCCGGAGATGTTGCCGATCGAATAAGCCATTGCAATGATGGTAAGACCGAATGCGAATGCAGTCAGGATATAGCCTGTGCTGCCGATGTAATCACATCCGACAAGCATTGCCGTTCCGCATCCAAGAATGACAAGTGTCATTGTTCCGATGAATTCTGCTACATACTTTTTCATAGTTTTACCCCTTTCGTTTTTCTTGTAACCCGTTTTTTATTCTTCCGGCTTGGAAAGATCCTCGCCTGCTTTATATCTTGCGACAATGCTGTTGATCCTTTCATTGGGAACCAGCAGATCGCTTATGGAAGAATCATGATTGAGAGTATCAATGATATAAGCTATGTACTTGCTCAGATCACAGCTTATATACCACTCCTTTTCAAGCAGCTCCGGCGGCTGATAGATAAGGTTGGTGGTAAGTATATTTGTAAACAGACCGGCTTCATAAGCCCTGTCAAACTTTTCAAATCCGTTCGTGAACAGACCGAATGTCGAGAAGAGGAAGATACGTCCCGCATCACGCTTCTTAAGCTCTGTGGCAACATCTATCATGCTGTCACCTGAAGAGATCATGTCATCTAAAATGATAACGTCCTTTCCTGCTACGTTTGAACCGAGAAACTCATGAGCTATTATGGGATTTCTTCCGTCAACCACTCTTGTATAGTCACGTCTCTTGTAGAACATACCCATATCGAGTCCCAAAACGTTTGCGATATAGATGGCTCTTCTCATTCCTCCTTCATCGGGGCTTATTACCATCATGTGGTCTGAATCTATGTTCAGATCCTTAACATGTGTAAGAAGACCTTTTATAAACTGATATGAAGCCTGTACCGTTTCAAATCCGTGAAGCGGTATCGCATTCTGTACACGAGGGTCATGAGCATCAAATGTGATGATGTTGTCAACACCCATGCGAACAAGTTCCTGGAGTGCTATTGCGCAGTCAAGAGACTCTCTTGCCGTTCTCTTGTGCTGTCTGCTCTCGTAAAGGAAAGGCATGATCACGGTTATACGTCTTGCCTTGCCGCCGACAGCTGCTATGATTCTCTTAAGATCCTGGTAATGATCATCGGGGGACATGTGATTCTTCTGTCCTGCTACCGTATATGTGAGAGAATAGTTGCATACATCAACAAGGATATAAAGATCCATTCCTCTTACGGATTCAAGTATCTCTCCCTTGCCTTCTCCGGATCCAAATCTAGAGACCTTGCTCTTTAGAATGTACGAATCTCTCATATATCCTGCAAATGCAAGGCTGTTCTTATGCTCATTCTCCCTCTCGGTACGCCAGTCGACAAGATATGAGTCAACCTTTTCTCCGAGCACCTTGCATCCGCTTAAGGGTATGATCCCCAGCGAGCCTACAGGTATGGTGTCAAGCTTTCTTTTTTCTTCGCGTTTTGCCATAAACCTAACAAAACCTCACTTTCTTTTACTGTTGATTACGGTCAAACTTGTTCTTAAACCGGATATCCGGGCCGTAAAGCTTGCAGAATGTATAGCTTCCCACAAGGCGGGAATATATCCTTTCCGTGTAGGTTTCCGCTATTGCCTTAGGCGATAGATTTGTTGATATTATTGTTGATTTCTTGTTAAGGAAACGCTCATTCAAACATGTGAACAGCGTTGTTATCGTAAAGCTGTTTACCTGCTCCGTTCCCAGATCGTCTATGATAAGCAGATCACTCTCGAATATCTCTGCATAATCTGAGTATAACTCATTTCTCTTTGAATGATCAAAAGAATATCTCGAGAACAGATCCATGAGATTCGATGCACTGAAATACAGCACGGAATACTCTTTTTCTATCAGTTCTCTTGCTATGCAGGCACTCATCAATGATTTGCCGCTACCAACTGTACCATAAATCACAAGGTTTTTAAAGTCATTGTCAAAGTTTTTTACAAAATTGATCGCGTTGTCGTATGTATCCCTAAAGGCAACCAGTTCCTCGTCCTTATAGTACCTGTCGCTTATCATCGAAAAATCGACAGACCTTAAATATGAGTCGATATTAGATCTGTTATATAGCATGGAAACAGATATCTTCTTAAGACATCTGCAGGCCTTGCCGTCTATATAGCCCGTATCCCTGCATTCCCTGCACGTATATATGGGATCAAGATAATCCTCGGGAAGGGATGCTGACTTTAAAAGGTTTTTCTTTTCCACTAAAAGCTTAGCGTATTCCTTTTTATATTCATCGGCACTTGCCTCTTCTCCCATGGCAAGCTTCTTTGCCATCTCCATACTCAAAGAGACCATACGGTCTTGGATCTGGCTAAATCCCGGTATGGTCTTCTCTGCATGTTCACGACGTCTGTCCAACTCCTGTCCGTTTAACATACGTCTTTCATCATATATTCTCTTTATCTGTTCAAACTGTGCGTTGGTAAATGACACGTCTGCTCCTATTCTCGCTGCAGCAATACCTTTTCCATCTCGTCAAAGTCATAGTCATGCTTCATATCAAACTGATGGAATGATGTATTGACCGTCTTCTTTACTGGACGGTGATACTTTGCGTCTATAGCCTCTATATCGCGCTTGGTTGCAACGCCTGCCTGGCTCCAGCTCTTTAATATCGAATCCGCATACGCAAATCTGTTCTTATCCGTAGACATTACGCTGCGTTCGCATGCTTCCATGATTATATCCATAGAAAAACCGAACTCACTGATCCATCTGCGTACAAATTCAGCTTCCTTGTCTGTAGGAGTAGAACTCTTTCCGAGAGCTCTCATTACAGTATAAACGTTCTTGTCATAACGCCCGCTCATTGCCCTTGCCTGTTCGGGGGTCGTTACGCCGTTCTGAGCCCAGTTGATCGCAACCGATTCTATATATCTGAAATTCTTCTTATCCTTGTCTGCGCAGTATGCCAGTAGATAATCTATAAGATCTGTATTAAAGTGCAGTACATCCGTTATGAAAAGCAAAGATCTTATAT
The DNA here is from genome assembly GCA_016290615.1 of Lachnospiraceae bacterium. Classification (GTDB taxonomy): domain Bacteria; phylum Bacillota; class Clostridia; order Lachnospirales; family Lachnospiraceae; genus Colinaster. The sequence continues at coordinate 107,877 of JAEEUS010000001.1, forward strand.
CGGAAGGACTGAGTGTCTTTCCAAGATACTGCTCTGCAATGAATATGATCTGGGATGTCTCGTCTCTGTCCTTGAATGCTCTTAAGTCATCTGCAGAGTACGTAGGCTTTACAAAAGCCTCGGGCTCCTCAGTAACCTCAGGTGCGGGATTAAACGATACTGCAACAGGCACAAATGACTTTGTCTGTGTATTCATTTTCTGAGCGCTTGCGGGTGTTATAAGCCTTACTCCCACAACAGAACCGTCAATGTCATAATTCAGGGTAAGAAGCTTGTTCTTCTCCCAGTATTTCAGCGCCCTGCATATATCCTTTTCCGTATAGTTGAATTTGTCCGCCATATCGGAAACGCTCGTCGCATTTCCAGTCATGCGAAGTAGATATAGATAGACCTTGATCTGAGCCGCATTTGCCTCAGCAAGAAATTCGTCGATAAACTGATTTGATATGTATGTGCAGCCGTTATCGACATCACGATAGACCGAAAAGTTACTCATAGTCTCACCCGGTATTCCCAATACTGTCCGGCAGCTCCCCTTCTGTCGAATGTAACCCAAATTATAACACAGCACTTTTAAAAATGAAACAGTAAAAATGCGCTCAAACCCTTGATTTTACTGGGGTTTTAAGCATTGTGGATAATGTGGATATTGTGGAAATCCCAAGGTCAAAAATAGACAAGATGCGAATTTTCAAGGTTCTTTCCATAATCAAATTATCCACCGGATCTTAATGTTTTACAACACCAAAATCGGTGGATAATGTGAATAACTTATATTCCCAACAGGCTTTCGCCCACTTTTACTATATCTCCGGCACCCATAGTTATCAACAAATCGCCTTGTGAACAATTTTCAAGAAGAAAATTTTCAATTTCATCAAAAGTCGGGAAATAATAGCATTCCTTTCCGAGCTTTTCTATCTCTTTTTGAAGATCAGTTGAGTAAATGCCGATGGTATTCTTCTCTCTTGCCGCATATATATCCGCAAGCACGACCTTGTCCGCAAGAGAAAGAGCTTCTGCAAAATCATTTAAGAATGCCTTTGTCCTTGTATATGTATGAGGCTGGAATACACACCACAGCGTCTTATGAGGATAATTAAGAGCTGCCTTTAAAGTAGCCTTTATCTCAGTCGGATGATGAGCGTAATCGTCTATTACGGTCACACCTCCAATCTCTCCCTTTTTCTCGAATCTGCGGTCTGTTCCCGTAAAGAGCTTAAGCGCTTCGACTGATACCTGCCTGTCTATTCCTGCAGTGTCCGCAAATGCGATGGCTGCCATCGAATTGTATACGTTATGAAGTCCGGGAACGCTTAATGAGATCCTTGATTCACCCTTTTTGCTGTGAAGAACGTAGCTTGGATGAGCCAGTTCATCGTAGCTTATATCGGTCGCATAGTAATCAAATGTATCACTCATGCCGTATGTGACATAGCCGCCCTTTGAGGCAGAAGCTACTGCCTTAACATCATCTATCTCGCCGTTTATTATGAGAGTTCCGTCATCTGGAAGAAGTGATGCGAATTTTGTAAAGGAAGCCCTGATATCATCTATATCCTTAAAGAAGTCCATATGGTCTTCTTCAATGTTTAAAATAAGGCTTATCTTGGGGAAGAAGTTTAAGAAGCTGTTCGTATATTCACATGCCTCTGTAACGAAATACTTCGAATGACCGATCCTTAAGTTGCCGTCTATGCTCTTTAGCATGCCGCCAACGGATACAGTAGGATCCGTATCAGCCTTCATGAGTATCTCGGTTATCATGGATGTTGTTGTAGTCTTTCCGTGTGTACCGCTTATAGCTATGGGCAGCTCAAAATTCTTCATGATCTGACCAAGCAGCTGAGCTCTTGAAAGCTCAGGTATGTTAAGTTTTTTCATTGCGATCCATTCCGGATTGTCACTGCTTATCGCAGCCGTGTATACAAACAGATCGATATCTCCTGAGATATTCTCGCTCTTTTGTCCTATATATACTTTTGCGCCCTTGCTCTCGAGTATCTTTGTAAGCTCGCTCTCTTTCATATCGGAACCCGAAACCTTAAAGCCTCTTGATATGAGTATCTCGGCAAGACCGCTCATGCTTATCCCGCCTATTCCGCAAAAATATACATGACATGGATTGTTAAAATCTAACTGGTACATGGATCATCCTTCCCTGCAAACTTTTATTTTCCAAATACTAATTCTATTCCTATTTTTTACAAAATACAATGTCATTCAGCCATCAGGCTGTATGTTAAAAATCTGTTTCCGCTTTCTTCAAACAGATCCCTCGAATCACTCATTCCCTTTTTATAGATACTTCCCATAACCGGATCATACCAGACAACATTTTGCTCATTGTATCCTACAAGAAGTATCGTCCTTCCGTCCTCCGCTATGGCTAGTACAGGTATATCCTGATTTAGATAATATATAGCTGTATCCATGACGCATCCGGTTATATTAAGTACATGAACTTTATCAAGGTTCTCTTCGAGTATCTCGTAGGGAGTCTTTCCCTGAGCTAACATTGCCTCGGTATTTCTTGATATGCCTCTCTGTCTAAGGATGATATCAAGACACGTCGCCATTGACTCTCTGTCTTCGCTCATGCTGTCTTCCTTGATCGACATGATCTGGTTTCTCGCATGAGTCTCGCCTCTTTTATATACTTCGTTTCCCTTGTTGTCCACAACCAGGGCTCGTCTGTCGTAAGACAGGCTAATTACATCCACAGGATTGTCGCTTATCTTGCTTATCCTGCCCCCGTCGTACATGTAATATCTGTCCTTGTCCTCTTCAAAATCAAGCTTTATTGTCTTGCCTGATTCGTAGAGCACTTCCTTTGGTGTAAGAAACTTTAATGTCTTTGAATCGATATTTCCCTTAAGCTCTATCTGAGCCACCTTTTCAAACAGATCAGTCAGGGCATACACGACCTTGTTCTTGCCGGAATCAGTTGAATCATTGTTTGTTATCTGATCATCATGGATCTCGCTGTAGGATCCGTCAGAATGCTTCTCAACTCTTTTTAGGCTTATCTGGTTATCGTTTATAGTACCCTCGACAACAAATATATCCTCAAAGTCATATTCCTTAAGGATGGCGCCGAATCTCGATCTTATGACTATCTTTGCCATCAGAAATGTCGTATCGCCCAGAGGATTGTAGATTATATCGTTTTTGTTGCTTACGCCGTAAATAAGATCATCATTCATGAATCCTATAGGGCGCAGGCATTCATTGTCGGCCTTTTCAACAGTGCTTATAAAGCCGTCACCCATATCGATGGTATTGAGCTGTGATGAGACATCCTCGCTCTCCTGCCACATCGCGCTTCTTCCGCTCTTTGATACGTAGAGCGTATTTTCTATGACCTTGTCGGAAACTATCGAAACACTTAAGCTCTCGGGATCGGCTTTTATTATGTTTCCGTCTATAAACGCAAAGAAGTCCTTGTTGCCGTTTAAATAACAGAGTCTGTCAATATCCGCTATCAGGACCTGAGGCGATCTGTTGTATTCGACAAACATCTGCTCCTCAACGGTATTTAGAAGGCTGTTGTAATACTCAACCAGTACACCGGTCTGACCCTCATGTATTCCGCGGTTCATATATCCGTATACCGCAAACGAAACGTTTCCGTTTTCCTCAACGGAAAGGATCTTTATCTTTGATTCGTTATGTATGTCTCTAGGATCCGTATCGCCTGCCGTAAAGAATCCATAAAGCGTTGCGAGCTTGTTTGCAGATACATCATAGCTGAAGAGTCTGCCACAGTTTTCGAGTACGATGATATTTCCGTCATCACTTTCAGTCATATTTATCTCGCCGTTATGTATCCCGAGGACGATCTTGTTGTTTACGAGCGACTCCTTTTCCGCAAGGAATATATCCTTCATGCTCCTGTCAAATGACAGAAGATAGAATCTGTCGCTTCCCTGTCTGATCCTGTAAAACTCCTCTATCATGTAGTAATTCACGATGGAATCGTTTCTGACGCTCACCATATATTCGAGCATCACAGAAGCAGTCGATGTTCCTATGTCGCTTATGGTAGTCCTTATATCTCCTTCGATCCTCGGATGCATGTTTCCCCATCCGAGCTGGTTAAGATTGCTGTGTATATTTACTTTACCGAAAGTTGTGTTGTCTCCCTCGGAGTTTGGCTCCATATATGAATAAAGACTTCTTACATCTGTCTGGCTGAAGGTCATTGAATTGAAGTTGTAGATAAAATCAAGCTTTTCAGTTACCCCTACATCTTCCCTGCATATGATCCTGGTATAGTAATACACATCCCTTCCGTCAGTCAGCTTGAGAACGAACCCAAGGTTGTATTCTTTATCCTTTTCTATCAGATCCTTAAGATTTATCGTACCGACGATCTTGCCTGTCTTATGCTCGTAGTTGCCGACCATCGTTTCCTCGATGAGCCGGCCGCCGTCCAGGCTTCTTACCTCATAGCTTATCTTGCTTATGCCTGTATTGTAGGCATTGACAGAAAAGCTTAAAGATCTCTCCTCGCCGATGGGAGATATGCTGTCTCTTAAGGTCCCCGCATCCATACGGCTTGTATAGCCATACATCGTATTAACGCTCTTGTCCCCGTAGAGCACGCTAATAACCGGAAGTGTGGCTTCCGGCATATCGATCGTCATATCGGTTGTTCCGCGGTTCATCAAAATGTTAAAAGCAAACAGTGCCGCAAAGAAAGCGACAATGATGACAAACCATCTGATAAGGATTCTCTTCATGTTTCAAAAACAAAGGATCATGCCAAAGCACGATCCCTGCATATACTACTTTAATACGTTGATACGAGCCATAGCTCTGCTAAGAGCCGTCTCAGCTCTTGCCATATCTGTTGACGAGGCATGCTCGGCTATGAGCTTTTCGGCTCTGTCTCTTGCTGCCTGAGCCCTTTCTTTATCGATCTCATCCGGCCACTCGATCACTTCGGCAAGGATCGTTACCTTATCCTGAAGTATCTGTGCAAATCCGGAATGCAGAGCAGCTTTTAAAACCTCTTCGCCCGTGATCGTGATGATACCGGGCTTGATGATCACAGTCATCGGAATGTGATTCCTGTAAACACCTATCTGACCTTCGGTCGTATTGAACTCGACCATATGAACCTCTCCCTCATAGAATGTTCTGTCGGGAGTTATGATCTTAAGTTCAAAATTCTTGTTATCCTCTGCCATAATGAGCCTCCTCTACTTTACGCGAGCGAGTACATCATCTATGCTACCGGCATTAAGGAAGTAGCTCTCAGGTACTTCATCATGCATACCTTCGATGATCTCCTTGAATCCTCTGATAGTCTCTGAGATCGGTACATACTTACCTTCAAGACCGGTAAACTGTCCTGCAACGAAGAAAGGCTGTGAAAGGAATCTCTGAACCTTTCTTGCTCTTGATACGACAAGCTTGTCTTCTTCTGAAAGCTCGTCCATACCGAGGATAGCGATGATATCCTGGAGTTCCTTATACTTCTGAAGTATCTCCTGAACACCTCTGGCAACCTTGTAATGGTCTTCTCCGACGATCCTGGGATCGAGAATACGTGATGTAGACTCAAGAGGATCAACAGCGGGATAAATACCAAGCTCAACAATGGAACGGCTAAGAACCGTAGTCGCATCAAGGTGAGCAAACGTTGTTGCCGGAGCGGGGTCTGTAAGGTCATCGGCAGGTACGTATACGGCCTGAACCGAAGTGATAGATCCGTTCTTTGTTGATGTGATACGCTCCTGAAGAGCACCCATCTCTGTCTGTAATGTAGGCTGATAACCTACGGCTGAAGGCATACGTCCCAAAAGTGCTGAAACCTCGGAACCAGCCTGTGTGAATCTGAAAATGTTATCGATGAAGAGGAGTACGTCCTTTCCGCCCTTGTCACGGAAATACTCAGCCATCGTAAGTCCCGTAAGACCAACTCTCATACGTGCTCCCGGGGGCTCATTCATCTGACCGAATACCATCGTGGTCTTGTCTATAACTCCGGACTCCTTCATCTCATAGTAAAGGTCGTTTCCTTCTCTTGTACGCTCACCAACACCGGTGAATACAGAATATCCGCCGTGCTCTGTAGCGATATTTCTGATAAGCTCCTGTATGAGTACCGTCTTTCCTACGCCGGCACCACCGAACAGTCCGATCTTACCACCCTTCTGATAAGGACACAAAAGGTCTACTACCTTGATACCTGTCTCGAGGATCTCTGCCTCCGTAGCCTGTTCACTGAAAGCCGGAGCCGGTCTGTGTATAGGCTCGTAGGTCGTTACTTCCGGTGCAGGCTGATTGTCTATGGGTTCACCGAGTACATTGAATATTCTTCCCAATGTATTCTCGCCTACAGGAACCGTTATGGGTGCTCCCGTTGCGATCGCATCCATGCCTCTTACAAGGCCGTCCGTAGGACCCATGGCAATACATCTAACCGTATCGTCACCCAAATGCTGCGATACTTCCACAACTAGAGTTCCGCCGTTGTTATTTCTCTCGATCTTGATAGCTTCATTGATCTCCGGAAGCTCTCCTCCGGTAAATTTGATATCAAGAACGGCACCGATGATCTGGGTGATCTTTCCTGTTTCTGCCATCTTAGTTTCCTTTCTGTTTCCTGTTTTTTGTATTCAATCGCTGCACAGATCAAGAAATAGCCTGTGCACCTGCAATGATCTCTGTGAGTTCCTGAGTAATAGAACCCTGTCTTGCTCTGTTATACTGCAGCGTCAGCTTATCTATCATCTCTTCCGCGTTGCTCGTAGCCGAATCCATTGCCTGCATACGTGCACCGTTCTCACTCGCTACGGCCTCTATCATTGCACCGTAGATGATGCTTGCCACGTACTTGGGAATGATAAGCTCGAGTGCTTCCTCTTCAGCCGGTTCGAAGTTCATCGGAACATCGTACTTGCCGTCCTGTTCATCCGAAACTATAGCATTCTGATCAACCGGAAGCAGCTTCATGAGTGTCGGTACATGCGATACCGTATTCTTGAATGCGGTATATGCCAGATAGATCTCGCCTATCTCGCCTTTTCTGTACTGATTCAGTAAAACCGCGCTGAGTCTCATCGCATCGACATAATCGGGAGTCTCTATCATATGTGAGTAATCATCGGCAAGAACGTATCCGTGTCTTGAAAATGCTTCGCGGCCCTTTTTACCGATGGTGTACATTATAAGGTCTTCCTTTTTGAGTTCACCCTTGGTTATGAGCTTTATTACGTTTGAGTTGTAACCGCCTGCCAGACCTCTGTTGCCCGAAATGACGATCACAGCCTTGTTTTCGCTCTCATTGCCTGTCACATATGAATGATTGATGGTCCCTGCCTTTGACATGATGGACTGTATAGTGCTGTACATGTAGCTGAAATACGCTTTTGAATTAAGCGCACGCTGTTTTGTCCTCTGCAGCTTGACCGTGGAAACAAGCTTCATAGCCTTTGTGATCTGCTGAGTACTCTGTATACTGCCCTTACGTCTTTTGATATCTCTCATAGACGCCATGATAAATCACCCTACTTTCTATGAAAACTGTTCCTTGAATTCTGCGATAGCCTTCTTGAGAGTCTCTTCGTTCTCATCTGAGATAACCTTGTCTTTTGCTATTGAAGCAGGGATCTCCGGATACTTTGTATCGATGAACTCAAACAGTTCGCTCTCAAATCTTGTAATATCACTAACGGCAACATCCAAAAGATACTTGTTTGTTGCAGCATAGATGATGATTACCTGATACTGTACAGGCATGGGCTTGTACTGAGGCTGCTTTAAGATCTCCTTGATTCTTTCACCCTGTGCGAGCTTTTCCTTTGTATCATCGTCAAGTTCAGAACCGAACTGTGCAAATGCTGCAAGTTCTCTGTACTGAGCAAGCTCTACACGGATGGGAGCCGAGATCTTCTTCATGGCTTTGATCTGTGCGGCACCACCAACTCGTGATACTGACAGTCCGGCATTAACGGCCGGTCTGAAGCCTGAATTAAACATTTCTGTTTCAAGATATATCTGTCCGTCTGTAATGGATATGACATTTGTAGGAATATAAGCCGAAACGTCGCCGGCCTGTGTTTCGATGATCGGAAGAGCCGTAAGGGAACCTCCGCCGTATTCCTCGTTCATGCGGGCAGCTCTCTCGAGCAGTCTGCTGTGAAGATAGAATACATCACCGGGATATGCCTCACGTCCCGGAGGTCTCTTAAGAAGCAATGAGAGTGTACGGTATGCTGTAGCATGCTTACTTAAGTCATCGTATATTACAAGAACGTCTTCGCCGTTCTCCATCCACTCTTCACCGATAGCACATCCCGCATAGGGAGCTATGTACTGAAGGGGAGCAAGCTCACTTGCTGTTGAAGCAACAACTGTTGTATAAGCCATTGCTCCGTATTCTTCAAGAGTCTTTACTATGCTGGCAACGGTAGAAGCTTTCTGACCGATCGCAACATAGATACATTTAACATTCTGACCCTTCTGGTTGATTATGGTATCGATGGCGATGGCAGTCTTACCTGTCTGTCTGTCGCCGATGATGAGCTCTCTCTGTCCTCTTCCGATCGGAACCATGGAATCGATAGCCTTGATACCTGTCTGTAAAGGTGTATCTACGGATTTACGTGTGATAACACCTGATGCAACTCTCTCTATCTGTCTGAACTTGTCAGTCTGGATGGGTCCCTTACCGTCAATGGGCTGTCCGAGCGCATTGACTACACGTCCGAGAAGTGCGTCGCCTACGGGAACCTCAACAACTCTTCCCGTTGTCTTAACGATATCGCCCTCGTTTATGTTCTTGCTGTTTCCGAGAAGAACAACACCGACATTGTCTTCTTCGAGGTTAAGTACCATTCCGAATACTTCACCCGGGAATTCAAGAAGCTCACCCTGCATGGCTTTCTCAAGTCCATGTACTCTGGCAATACCGTCCGCAACCTGGATTACTGTTCCCACATCGGAAACTTCCAGTTCGCCCGCATATCTCTTGATCTGATCCTTTATGACTGAACTTATCTCTTCTGGTCTTAAATTCATGGATCTGTTCCTTTCCAAAGTGCAGCTATACCATAACCTTCATCATGTCCTGCTGCATTTTTAAAATCTTTGTATGAATACTGCTGTCAACAACGCGATCACCTATCCTGATGCGCATGCCGCCCACAAGTGACGGATCGATATCATAGTGCATCTCCATCTGTTTGAATCCCGCTGTATCGAGAAGTTTCTTTTCTACGTTTTTCTTCTGAGCATCCGAAAGTTCAAGGGGAGTTGTTACAAATGCAACACCTATTCCTTTGATCTTCTTAACCTCATCCTGAAAATACGTGAGTATCTCGTCAATATGGTCGTATCTGCCCTTGTTTACGATCATCGAGAAAAATCCCATCAGTTCCTTACTGATGCGTCCCTCAAAGACATTGCTCATGACTGTCTGCTTTTCATCGACTGATATACGCGGATTGTTCATGAGTTTTGAAAATTCCGGATTGTCCTTGAGTATTTCCATGACTGCGGTGACCTCTTCGAGTAACAGGTCAACCTTTTTTTCCTCGTTGGCAATCTCTAAGAGCGCGTCGCCATACGTCTTGGAAATCAGCTTAGCCATGTGCCTTCACCTATTTCTTTCAATGTTTCATCAACAAGACGTTCCTGAACGTTTACATCCATGCTGTTTCCAACTGCCTTCTTGGCAACTGCGGATGCAACATTTATCATCTCTTTCTTAACGTCATCCTTTACGCGCAGCTTTTCCTGCTCTGCCTCGATACCGGCTCTTTCCACGATGGAATGTGCCTCTTCTTTGGCTTTTGCAACTATCGAAGCCTCGTTATCGAGAGCTTTCTTACGCGCTTCGCTGAGTATTGACTCCGCTTCTTTATCGATATTCTTAAGTTTGTCTTCGTACTGTGCCTTTAATGCCTCAGCTTCTTCCTGACTCTTTTTTGCCTCGTCAAGCTCGTTCTTGATCTTCTCTCTTCTTCTGTTCATGAAATCTCTTGCGGGATTGAACAAAAAGTATGAAAGGAAGAAGAACAGGGCTATGACAGCGATGAGAGTAAGGACTGCATCCGCCAAGAGCTGAAAGTCGAGATCAAAGAGTCTCGGTTCCATCTGTGCGGCAAGCAGCATATATGTGGCTTTTCCCATTTCGCTCAATTATATAAGCCTCCTTTCATGTGATATTAGATAAAAAGGCTTATTTTGCCAGAGGCTTAACGAAGATAAGGATCATGGCGATAAGAAGTCCGTAAAGACCTGTTGTCTCTGCAACAGCCTGTCCGAGAAGCATAGTACCTGTGATATCAGACTTTGCTCCGGGGTTACGTCCTACCGCATTTGCCGCATAACCTGCAGCGATACCCTGTCCTACACCAGGTCCGATACCTGCTATAACAGCAAGACCTGCACCGATCGCTGAACAACCTAAGATAAAGTTTGTGTTAAAATCCATTACTTTTTCCTCCTAAAATGTATGTTGAAGTTGTATTATTCACAAATAACAAATTACTCCGTAGTCATCGCATCCGAAATGTATGTCATGGTCAGCATACAGAATACGTATGTCTGTATCGCTCCCGAGAACATATCGAAGTATACATGCAGAGCAGCCGGCCATATAATGGCTATCTTGCTGAGCAGTCCGTATATCAGAGCCATCATAACCGTTCCGGAAAGAATGTTGGCGAACAGACGAAGCGAGATCGAAATCGGCACCGCTATATCACCGATAACATTGATCGGAGCCCAGAATACCCACGGATCACACAGTCCCTTGATGAAGCCTGATACCTTCTGGTACTTGAGCTTGTTGAAAAAGATAAGGGTAAATGTCATGATACCCAGCGGAAGCGTGGTTCCGTAGTCGGCAGTCGGTGGACGCAATCCTAAAAGTCCCGACAGATTGCTCACCAGTATGAAAATGAATATGGTGCCGATGTAATTTCTGAAATTAGCACCGTTCTTACCCATAGTGCCGTCTACCATACCGTCGAGAAGTTCAACTATCAGTTCAATGAAATTCTGGAATCCCTCCGGTACCTCATCGGCATGCTTCATCTTGCGTCCCGCAAGAAAGCCGAACAGCATAAGTGAAAGAAGCACTATAAGGCAACATACATGAGTGGTCGTTATCCATACCTGATGACCGAAGAAGCTGTATGAAAAAATGCCGTGTATCATAAAGTCGACTTCTTTATCGGCGGACAACAGTATTCCCATGTCCATATGTTCACCTCCTTAAATCATTTAGAATTCTTATGTAAAAATCTGCTTACAAACGGCTGCAGGTACGCACCCGCCTTCAGACTCATTATCCCTAGAAAGGCAGCCAGAGGATATGCAAAATCACTCAGGCATACACCCGCAAAGACGATAAGTATCACCGCATACCTTATAAGGTTATGCTTTATCGCAAACGTCCTTGCCGCTCCCTCGTTATCGGCGTTTAATGTGAGATTCTTATTTAGGCTCCACCACATGTGATAGGCACATGCAAGTGCGAGCAGAACCCCTATCCAAAGCCCTATCGAATAAGCAGACATGCTCTTTACAAAGAACATGCCTCCCAACTGAGCAAGCACACCAAAAGCCAGTATACCGATCAGAAGCTCTTTTAATGTGTCGTCGATCTTCCCAGTCTGGTTGCTCATGAATCGGAATCCTCATCTTTGCCGTAGGTCTTGCGAGCAAGTATGTAGATATTGCGGCCTCCGGCTATCGCTCCGATAAAAAACAGCACAACAAACCAGAACTGAGTACCGAAGTATCTGTCGATGTAATAACCGACGAACGAGCACATACATATCGGTACTAACATATTTACCGCAAACTGTGTAACAAAAGTTAATATCTTGAAATTATTACGTTTATTCACACCCGCAAACCTTCACACAATTAGATATATTATACATTAATTGGAATTTAGTGTAAAGGAATTGTAGGGCTTTTTTGAGAATTCATCCATGTTGACTGAAAGCGCCTTTTTTAGTAATATTTAAGGGACAGGGGAGGGTCTTGATATGGATTATCCTGTACTTTATCGCAAGCGCCTCATACCGGAGGAATGCATACCATTAAAGGACGATATCATCCTGTATATGGATGACGAGATCATCGTTACAAAGTGGAACACCTTAAAGCCAAGAAAGGATTTTCACCACGGCTATTCATGCTATTTTCTGAAAGAAGGCTACAAGGTGAGCAAGTTTTTGGCCGAAGATGATTCTCTTGTCTACTGGTACTGCGATATCGTCACATATCTGTGGGACAGAGCGTTAAACACGCTGACTGTCGTGGATCTTCTGGCAGACGTTATAGTAAAGCCCGACGGCAAGATGAATGTCATAGACATAGACGAGCTGTGCGAGGCAAAGGAAAAGCTTTTGATAAACGATCAGCAGTTTTTCATATCAGTCAAGCAGCTGGGAGCTCTGATAAAGCTTATACAGGACGGAAACTTCTCCTTACTTACAGACAGATTAAAAGAGCATATCTAGATACATAAAAAAAGAAACGGTCTACCGTTTCTTTTTTTGTTACAGAATTGTTACACACAGTCTGATAATATACACTTGCAAGGTGATTTAAGAAATAAATCTTTTATTTCCGAATTGTGAACGTCGAAGTGACGTAACAAGAAAATATACTCCCCCTTTATAGGTCGTTCAGCAATGGGCGACCTTTTCCCTTGTCTTTAATAGAATATATGTCCGCCTATCTGAATACCACTCAGGCCCTCGATGGGGGTTCTGAAGTAAACGCATGTCCCGACATTTGTCTGTCCGCTCATTGCAGCATCCGCAGCACTGTAGCATGCATCTGTCGCCCTGCCTTCTGCAAGCGCAAGGGCAAGTCTTCCGCTTCCCACAGGTGAAAACTGCTTGTTCTGATAAATCACTCCGACAACCGTATCGGGATATACCGATGAAAGAACACGGTTTATTACTACAGCGCCAACGGCAACCTGTCCTTCATAAGGCTGGTTACCCGCTTCGCAGTAGATCAGATTGGCCAGCAGATATCTGTCTCCCTCTTCAAAATTTACTTCGGAGATGTCTCTCCACTTTGACTGGGCAGCAAGCTTTGACATCCTGATCTCTTCTTCGAGCTTTTTCTTTAATGCAGCGATGTCGGCTTCCTCTTCAGCGGCCTTTGCTTCATATGCAGCCGCCACAGCCTCGGCATCCTTTATCTGGCCCGAATAGTTCTTGATGCTTGATGCAGTCGCATTTACATATCCCGTAACCTTTTCCTGTTCCGCGACAACATCCTCGTGAAGCTTGTCAAGCTCCGCTTTCTCATCCTTAAGTCTGGCTTCGGTGTCTTCAATGCTTATCCTGGTAGCCTCGAGCTCATCCTTCATCTTTTTGTCGTAGGATGAGAGGCTCTCAATATAGTCATTCTTGTTGAGAAGATCCGCAAAGTTCTTTGCCGAAAAGATCATCTCGGTAAACATGAAGTCCTGCTTTTCATACATGAACTGTATGCGCTTTTTCATAGCCGCATACTGATCCGCCTCGAGCTGCTTTGCGATCTCAAGATCGGACTGTGTCTGCTCGATCTCGGCTTCCTTGTCCTCAATCCTTCCTTCAAGATCGGCAAGATTGTTGCTCACCTCTTCAAGCTGATCGTTAAGCTGAGCCAGTTCACCCTGAAGCGAATGCTTTACATCATTGAGGTCATCAATATTCTCTTTTGTCTCATTAAGGTTTTTCTTTGTTTCCTCGTGCTGCTGCTGAGCCTTCTCAAGTTTTTCTCTTGTGGTCTCGGCATAGGAATCAAAGCAAGGCAATGCAGAAAAATACATGGTCACCGTTAGCAAAACGGCTACTGCCTTAAGAGATCGTCTCCTGACCATAAAAACTCCTAAACATCAATGGTTATCTGTCTTCCGCTGTGCTGATATTTTATATACTTTACACCCGCAGCATCAAACATCCTCTTTGAAGCGATATTTCCGGGTGTGTTTATATATTTGTCGCTGTCATATATGACAGTCTTTATACCGCTCTGAATGATAGCCTTTGCGCACTCGTTGCACGGGAACAGCGAAACATAGAGCTTTGCTCCCGCAAGTCCGCCGTTTCCTCCCCGATAGTTTAATATCGCATTGAGTTCGCTGTGGGTCACATATGCATACTTTGTCTCAAGTACGTCACCATCTCTCTCCCACGGAAAATCCTCATCGGAGCATCCGTTGGGAAATCCGTTGTAACCCATGGACAGGATCTTGTTATCCTCGCTCACTATACAGGCTCCGACCTGTGTGTTGGGATCCTTTGATCTCATTCCCGCAAGCTTGGATACACCCATAAAGTATTCGTCCCATTTAATGTAGTCGGTTCTTTTCATATCCTGTCCTCTTTACTTGGTTCCGAATATCCTGTCGCCGGCATCTCCCAGACCCGGAACGATGTATGCGTTCTCGTTTAGCTTTTCATCCTTTGCTCCGACATAAATGTCAACATCGGGATGAGCCTTCTGCATAGCCTCGATTCCTTCAGGAGCTGCGATTATGCACATGAAATGAACCTTCTTGCAACCCTTGTCCTTAAGCATCTGTATAGCAGAAACTGCCGATCCGCCTGTAGCGAGCATAGGATCTACAACAAATACCTCTCTTTCGGCGCAGTCAGCCGGAAGCTTGCAGTAATACTCTATCGGAAGGTGTGTCTCGGGATCTCTGTAAAGGCCTATATGTCCGATCTTTGCCGCAGGGATGAGCGAGAGCATTCCGTCAACCATTCCAAGACCCGCTCTGAGGATCGGAACGATAGCCATCTTCTTGCCCTTAAGTGTTTTAGCCGTAGTCTTGCATATGGGTGTCTCGATCTCGACTTCCTCAAGTTCAAGGTCCCTTGTTGCCTCGTAACATATGAGCATTGCTATCTCGGAGATCGTCTGTCTGAAATCCTTTGTACCGGTATCAAGTCTTCTGATATAACCGATCTTGTGCTGAATGAGCGGATGATCCATGATCACTAATTTTGCCATCTTTTTTACCCCCTGATAATCAATTGTTTTCTATAAGATCTACCCTGCGCTGATGTCTCTCTTCACCGGAGAACTCAGTATCCAGGAAAGTATCCACTATCTCGTTTGCCATCATGGGACCGATAAGTGCCGCTCCCATCGCAAGTATGTTTGCATCGTTATGAAGTCTGGTCATCTTTGCTGACAGAGGCTCGCTGCACAGTGCGCATCTGATCCCCTTTGTCTTGTTTGCGGTCATAGAAATTCCTATGCCTGTTGTGCAGATGACTATTCCTTTTTCACAGCTGCCGTCAGCAACAGCCTCGGCAACGGCATGTCCGTAGACAGGATAATCGCATGAACTCTTGTCGTAGCAGCCGTAGTCCTTGCAGTCGATTCCCCTTTCCTCAAGGTGCTTGATGACGGACATCTTAAGATCATATCCGCCGTGATCGCTTCCAATAGCTATCATCGTTTAACCCTCCAAACTGTCTAAATATGTATAACGTGATGACCTGCCGCCTTAAGCAGCCGGTTCATTATTGCCTGTCCTATGCCTGCGCTGTCAAAACTCTCGCTGTAGATGATATCGATGTTCTCATCATCACATTCCCTGAGTATAGTATACAGCCTGTGCGCGATGATGTCTTCATCATTTCTGCTCCCGATGCTCTTTATAATGCCTGCATCATATCTGTCCGCATTCTCATCCGTTGCTATAACGCAGACTTTCTTATCCTTGCCTTCAGCTTCCCTTGCCAGTTCATTGATCCTTTCGATGACTTCTTTAGCTTTTCCGTCAACTATGGTCAGATCGCCTTTAGGGGCGTAATGCCTGTATTTCATTCCCGGAGCCTTGGGTCTTTCCTTGCAGTCTCCGTCAAGAATGGTTTTGTCGACATCAACCTGTCCCAGAACTTCTTTTAACTGTTCCAAGGTTATATATCCCGGTCGCAGCAATACGGGTATCTCGCCAGTCAGATCGACGATAGTAGATTCAAGACCGATGCCGCTGTCCCCGCCGTCTATGATCATATCGATCCTTCCGTCCATGTCCTGAATGACATATTTTGCACTCGTGGGACTGGGTTTTCCGGAGATGTTGGCACTGGGAGCGGCTATATATCCGCCTGCTGCCTTAATAAACGCCGCAGCTGTCTTATGCACGGGCATCCTTATCGCAACACTGTCAAGTCCCCCGGTCGTCTCAAACGGCACCCTGTCAGACTTTTTCAGTATCATAGTCAAAGGTCCCGGCCAGAATCTGTCGGCAAGCTTTTTTGCATTTTCTGTCACTTTAAGGACGATAGCATCCATGTCCTTAATATCCGCAATATGAACGATCAGCGGATTGTCACTGGGTCTTCCCTTTGCCGCATAGATCTTTTTACTAGAATCACTGCTTAAAGCATCTCCTCCGAGTCCGTATACCGTCTCTGTAGGGAATGCTACCAGACCTCCGTCTTTTATTATCTGTCCGGCCTGCTTTATCAGTTCTTCGTCAATATTTTCTTCGTCTATCTTTATTATCTTAGTGTTCATAGTTACTGCCTGTTACTATCCTTTTTTGCAAAGGCATTAAACACGCCGTCTCTTACAAGATCGATCAGTGATCCGATGATAAATACGATGATGACACAGACAAGCATGTGGAATATCTGCCACCATTTTCCCTGTGCACTGTCTATGAGCAGAAGATGCTGCCACTTTTCTCTCAATACAATATTATCATGGATAAGGTATACGCCAAATGTATACTTTGCTATTTTGTTTATCCACGGGCGGTGTCCTATTTCCATATTCGCAAAGAGCGCAAACAGGCCGATGCTCGCGATAAGTACCGTGACATAGTTATAGCAGTATGTCATGTCCATATAGTATTCAAGCTTTCCCGTGCTTTTTACAATGAAGGAGAATGCAAAAGCGATCACAAATGTGATAATGCTGAATGCCACATATATCACAAGACCGAATCTTGCCGTTTCCTTTTTGGTCTTGTTTTCTGTAAAAGGCAGGCCGTATGTCCTTATATATCCTCCGATGAGGTAAAGGATAATGAACCATATCATATCATTGCCGTATTTATCCCACGGGATCAGATACGGATTGATCGATTTGAACCCGCAAAATACTGCTAAGAGCGCAAGAAGCACTGTCCTGTAGCTGTTCTTGTCAAGCTTTGATATCGCGGCATTCAAAACGTAGGATATCAGATAGAGCATTATGTATGCGGTCGCAAACCAGTAATGTTCATATGTCACTGGTAAGAATATCTGCTGCTTTACAGACAGATCTGCGCCTTTAAGATCAAACAGGCCGAATGCAGACATCACAAGAGGTATGAGTATCGAGTATGAAAGCACCTGCGCCCAGAGTCTTATGAGCTTTTTAATGCTCCATTTTGAGTCACCTGCAAAGTATCCGCTTATGAACACGTAGGCATTGACAGATGAAAGGCACAGAGCATAGATGATCCAGTAGATCACGTTTGTCATGCTGCTGTTAACAGAGAGCTTTTCGATCTTCATGCCCTTTGTCATGTAGTGCATTGCTATGATCATGAGCATTGATATGATCCTTAAAAGCTCGAAGCCTGTCTGTCTGCTATTCTTTTTAATAGTCTGATTGTTGAAATCGCTCATATCTAAATCTGTTCGTTCTGTCTGTGGATCATCGGATCCTCATATTTATCCATGAAATCATTTCCCAGCATGATCTTTTCGTCGGCAAATTCTATCGCATCAACTACTGTAAATATCGATACCACTCTGTCCATATGCATCTCATCATAGTAGTTCATCATCTCCATGGGGAAACGGCCGCGTATTACGATGCAGTCAGAGAAATCATCTGTATCATAATCAAGAACATCTCTCGGGTGAGGCTTGATGAATGTTACAGCATCCTTTGCATACTCGTTTATGATATCTCTCATCATCCTCTTTCTCGTTTCAAGATCGCATACGGGATCTGACAATATCATGACCTTCTTTTTGTCAGAGCTTACATCACCTATCTGCTTAAGCAGCTGCTTTGGATTCTCCATAAAGATATCTATCAGAAGATATCTGTCCTCTTTTGATACGTTTGAGATGAGATTTTTTCTGGGAACCTCTATATATGCATCATTCTTGTACTTGATGGCGTCAAGATTATTGACCTCCATATCCGTGCAGTACTTTGAATAGCCGTTTTCTATGAATATGAGTCCTATGCGCGCCATGAATGCCTTGAGCTTAAAATGCCCTCTGTTTCCGTATCTTGCATCGTCGCAGTAGACTATGGTATCAAGTCCGTCTTCAAGCGCATGATAATATATATGCTTATAATTCAGATAATATCCTATCGGATCCGAGTCACAGAATACGTATATATCCTTATACTGCTTAAAATCAACGGGAACATTCTTTTCCTGAGCCTTTCCGAGAGCCTTTGTGTACTTTATCCTCTGCAAAAGATTAAGCACGAGATTTCCCCTGTCCTTGTGATATGCCATCACCTCGGGCAGCTTCACATCCTCGATCTCATCAAACATGTACACTTCTTCAAAAAGTCCGCTGTCTTTTGCCCTGTCCTTAAGTAAGCCGAAATCATTGGACATGGTACTGAGCACAAGAGTAGCGTTACCCCGCTCCTCCTTTTTAAGGTTCAGCTCTTTTATAACAGCTATATATACATGATAAAATGTGTGACACACATATATTCTGTCTTTCATCATACTCCCAATTGTTTGCGCAGATTGCGATAAGCCCACAGCAGTCTGTAGTATACAAAGAACTTTAAAGTCGATCTCTGAGCCATGCCGATGAGCTTGCGCTCCTCTTCACCCACTCTTTCCAGATAGTATCTGTTGTTTTGAAACTCAGGGAATTTTTCCCTCATCTCACTGCTTAATTTCTTTACAAAACCCATCCTTGCAGGTTTTACGCAGGGCATGTAGGTAAAGAGTGTATTGACGTAGAAAAGCTGGGTAAACTTAAACTCTATCTCTTCCTTAAACTCATCATAAAATCCGAGTCTTTCTGCTTCATCCAGTATTATGCGTCCGGCTTCCATACGGTCCTCGCATCTTCTCTCCGAGAACGAATGGACGGTTGACGTATCATGCTGATAGTAGTAATACAGAGGCTCTTTTACATATTCAAAGCGTCCTGCTGTCAGAAGATAGCCGTCGCTCATCGCATTGTCTTCATAGAAGATGTCCTTGGGAAACCACAGATCATTATCGATTATCGTCTGTCTTTTAAAGATCTTTACACACAGGCTGCCTCCGTCAAGTATGAGGCTTGCTTTCCTGTCGTGATCAAGTTCTCCCACCTGATCATCCCTCGAATTGGCTTCTATCGTGCCGTCTATCTCATATGTATGATCGTTGACCATTACATAGTCGCATCCCACGACACCTGCGCCGGTATTCTCGGCTGCGTTAAGAAGTTTCTTATACATATCCGGAGAGATCCAGTCATCAGCATCTATAAAGCCTATCCATTCTCCCTTTGCTTCTTTTATGCCGATGTTCTTGGCTCCGCCCTGATGCATGTTCACATCACTGTGGATGGCTCTTACAAGTGACGGATACTTTTGTTCATAACTTCTCATTATCTCAAAGGAAGCATCCGTGGAAGCGTCATCGACAGCTATTATCTCGTAATCATCGATATCCTGATTAATAAGTGAGTCCAGGCAGAACTTCAGCTTGTCATCTGCCTCCATGTTGTAGACTGGTACGATTATACTCAGCTTCATATGATCATTCTTCCGTTTCTTCCAAAAGATCGTTATCTTTAAGTCTGTCTATTATATCTATGATATCGCTTACGGGAACACCGATACGTTCACTTAGATCCAAAAGATCATTTCTTCCGTCACAGTAGGATATGACATCACGCTGAACAAGTATCGTATCGTATATACCTTTTCTGCTGATATCGGAATACAGGCCGCGTTTGCCAAGCTGAGGCTCGCACAGCACCTTCATCCTGTAACGTGCATTCTTTTCGAGTATGTTAACAACTTCCATCATGGCATCATAAGCACCCTGGAAGCCTTCTTCTGATACAAAGTTCATATTGTCGGCAGATGTATGATATTCGGGGAACTCGCCGAATTTGGATCTGCAGAAACATACAACAGGAAGATCCACTCCCGGTGCGTTATACTGTCTCTCATCCGAACCGCGTTGATTAAAGCCGTAGATCGTATGCTTTTCCTTGTACCTTAATACATTTATAAGCAATCTGTCGGCATAAGTATCCGCATATCTTGACTGTATCATCGAATAATCATTGTCATCACCGACACACGACAGTACAAATCCCGCCTTCAGATGCTTCTGTAAATAATTAACATGATCTTCCTGACTAAGATATGTTATCGAGCCTATGGTCTCCGGTACAAATACATACCTGTATGTATATCTTCTGTGATCCATGGCCGCGATCGTATTGATAAGTTCGGCTGCAAGTGCGGGTCCTGAGCATTCATTATCCGCCATTGAAGGATGGCAGAAATATGTAGAGAACATGATCTCCTCATCACTATCACCGGGTATGACTGCCTCCGCATAGTTGAGCACTCCGTCAAACAGCTCACTGTCTATATACATGTGATATCTGCCGTCTTTAAGGCTGTCGAGCATGTTCTTGCTCATGCAGAATCCGTAGCGTTCCTTGTAATACGAGGTCACATACGGTATCACATCGGGCTGATCATTTTCAACATATATATGCTTTTTCAACTCATCAAGAGCCACCCATTCATCCACTGGTGTCGAATATCCCAGAACATGAAGATTTGAATCCTTCATATCTATGATATGATTACCGTTCTCATCTTCAATATAGGCTTCTCTTATCTTCCACTCCCTGGGAACAGTCCAGTCAAATACCTGTGTGCCGCTGGGAACATCTGTGATATTAAGTTTTGTCCCTGATGATGAGATGTAATCGGCTATATCGCTTAAGGTCTGTCTTACACCTTCTCCGGTTATGCTCCTGTTGTAAGGAAATATCTTGGATGCAAATTCATACATCCTCTTTCCTGCTTCGTTTTCCATGCTCATCTGTTATCCCTTTAACAGTCCGTTTAAATATACCCTGTCTATCTTTCCGTTTACGTTAAGCGGCATCTGCTCCATCCTGTTTATCTTTGCGGGCAGCATGTATCCGGGAACTCTGCTCTTGAGTTCCTTGTATACGGCTTTGTCCGTAATATCAGTATCTGATGTATAGAAGAATACTATCTGCTTGTTTACATCATCATACAGAGTGCAGCAAATGTTGATTCCGTCTATCGAACTTCCCGCGGTATCTATCTCGCCAAGTTCGATTCTGTGTCCCTGATGCTTTATCTGAAAGTCCTTTCTTGACAGATACATCAGCTCTCCGTATTCGTTGTATTCAACGATATCTCCGGTTCTGTATATCTTCTCATAATAGAATTGATTCAAAGGGTTCTGTACAAATGCCTTGTCGGTCTTCTCATAGTCCTTGAAGTATCCCATCGAAAGGCATGTTCCGCGTACACAGAGTTCACCCTTCTTTCCGGGACCTGTCACACGTTCATCCTTGTCATCAAGTACGATGATATCTGTATTCTTGCAGGCAAAGCCGATAGGCAGCGGCTCATCATCCGCAAATTCCCTGTCTATGATGTAATAAGTGCAGACATCTGTTATCTCGGTAGGTCCGTAGAGATTTGCAAACATAGCATTCTCATAGTGTCTGCGCCATGCATTGAGCTGTTTGTTTGGCATTACCTCACCGCAAAACAGTATCTTATCAAGCTTTGGCAGTTCTTCTCTGTCGAGTATGCCGCTGTTAGCAACACCGACAAGAGCCGAGGGAACCCAGAATATCGTATTTATCTTATTTGTTTTAAGAAAAGTAAAAAGATCCTTCTGGAAAGTGAAATATCTTTCCGGGATGATATATGTGCTGGATCCGTTTCTTAATGTTGAATAGATATCAAGTATCGAATTGTCAAAATAAAACGGAGCCTGATTACCGAATACAGTGGTATCGTCAAACGCAAATGTATCATACAGCCACTCGGCATAGTCTATAACTCCCCTGTGGCTAATCGTTACGCCTTTGGGCATTCCAGTCGAACCGGATGTGAACAGTACATACAAAGGATCTGTATCGATATTGTCTGCATAATACTTTTTCTTTTCGCTTGCCGGCTTAATATCCCTGATATCGATGCCTGGATATGAATCATCAAAAGGCTCGTCATTAAAAATGATCGCAGACGGAGCAAGCACCTCTACTATCCTGTCGATACGTGCCTTGGGAGAATGACGGTCTATAGGTGAATAGAAATTTCCGCTGCATACGATACCCATGAAAGCGATCAGGCAGTCAACACCCTTGTACATGTATACGCCTATCGGCTGATTCTTTATATCACCGCAGACTTCATGAATGCGATCTGCTATTGCATATGCACTGTCAAGCAGCTCGCCGAATGTAACCGACTTTTCTATATCCGCAAAAGCGATCTTGTCAGGATATTTCTGTGCGGTTGCCTCAAGATACTCAAAAACATTTGTGACCATAATGTTACCCTTTAAGAGAGTCGACCATACCTGCTATCTTGTTCACTGTGGCAAAGTTTTCCAGCGTGACAACCTCTTCAGGTATGAACACTCCCAGTCTTTCCTCAATATTGTTTATCAAAAGGACGAGGCTAAGTGAATCTAAGATACCGTTTTCAAACAGATCCGTATCGTCCTCGAAATCCTCATATTCGTTTATCTCCTGAATAAACTCTGTTATCTTTTCTTTCATCCTAAACCTCCATGCTGGTCTCATTCGGATGGGTCTGGCCTTTTTCCCAGTCAAGCCTGTATCCCATAAAGTCATACCAGCAGTCACCGTTGTTGTGTTTCAGATTATCCTCTATCACAGGAAATGCACCCGCCAGATCGACAAGCTGAAGAGAAACCTTTCCGAAGCTTCCCTTTTTCGCTACATTCGCATTTACCAGACAGTCATCGGGTGTGACCTGTTTTGACTCTATATCAAGGTCTCTGACAAACATTGTGTAAGTGCGTTCTTCGCAATTTCCCGTGCTGTCGACATACTGACCATGAAAATCCTTGAAATATCTGTGCGGTACATGAATTGATTCCTCAACATAATGAAGAAATGTAAAGCTTCCGCTCAAAGATACATTGATTATGAGATTCTTTCCGTGATTCTCATGCAGATATGCAAACGGCGAATCCTTGCCCCAGGCTGTCCTGTTTGTCATAAGCGCAAGCTTATCTGCATCCCTGCCCCATACCATGAATGAATACAAAGGATGAGCTGTACGTTTAAAGTCTGTCCTGTTATTTAATATCCAGTTGCTGAATGCTCCGACTTCACCCTGTGTTGTCTTTGAATCATACGGAATGTTTCTGCAAAAACTCCATGTGAACACAGGAAACATTAATGTTCCTTCATCTGAGACCAGTTTCTGAATACTGTCAGTCAAAGCATGATAAAACAGATCAATATCTTTTTTTCCCTTAAGAGCGCACTGTCTGCACGCATCAAGGGTTAAGAGAGTTACGTCTGATGAGATATACAGGATGTCGCCTTTTTTCACGCCAAGGTCAACAAGTTCATCCATCAGACTGTCTATATACTGTCCGATCTCCATAGTAAATGATCACCTTTTCTTTTCAAATACCATATCCGTATTATTTTACCACATATTTGAGCTTGTAGCGAATTATAAATAAAAGAGGGAGCCATCACGACTCCCTTACAGTTTCTTTCTTCGCCAGATACTTTTCGGCACTGGCTATATCCTTGACATATACACCCTTGTACTGATCACCTACAAGAGCCTTTATCTCTCTAAGTTCTTCCGGTGATTCGCTTATCGCAAGTATGATTGGCTTCTTTGTCTGAAACTTATTCTTCTCAAGCTCGGAGATCTGAGTTTCATTAAGTATCTTCTTATCATCCAGATATTTTCTTATCACTGCTTCGAGAGCATCATACATTACAGGTTTGCTCAGATAGTCAGAGAAGCCCTCTTTGAGATAATTATCTCTGGCCCCGACTATCGCATCAGCTGTAAGAGCTATTACAGGAGTATTGTCAGTTAGATGCTGTTCCTTAATTTTTTCTAGAGTCTTTACTCCAGACATCCCAGGCATCATCTGATCAAGGAATACAAGATCAAATGTTCTCTCCTTTAAGATATCTATGCATTCCTGTCCCGATTCAGCCGTGAAAACGTTTATCTTTGTTTCCTTAAGAAGGCCTTCTATTACCTCAAGATTCATCTCATTGTCATCAACTACAAGAATGCGTGCATCAGGAGCGATGAGTGCCGGTCTGTATTCCTTTGTCTGTTCCTGCATGCCAAGAAGATTACGGGCAAAATCACCTACCGGCGTCCTGTCGACAACAGTCTGTTTCATCTTTGCGGTAAATGTTGTACCCTCTCCGTATCTGCTGTCGACATCGATGGTGCCATCCATCATCTTAACAAGGCGCATGGTGATGTTTAGCCCAAGTCCCGTTCCCTCTATATTCCTGTTCTTATCCTCTTCCAGTCGCTGGAAGGATCCGAAAAGCTTTCCGATATCCTCCTCTTTGATACCTATGCCGGTATCAGAAACGGTCAGTTTAAGCATCTGCGAATCATTTTCATAATCTACATCTATTGTCACGCTGCCTTCGTGGGTATACTTTATCGCGTTATTGATGAGATTGAGCATGATCTGTCTGATCCTTATCTCATCGCCGAGAAGCTTTGAAGGGATGCTCTCTGATACATTGAGCTTATACTCAAGTCCTTTTTCCTGAGCCTTATTCTTAGTCATGTTTACAACATCATTCATCACTGATGAGAAACTGTATTCAACAGGGATCAGTTCCATTTTTCCTGACTCAATCTTGCTCAGATCAAGTATGTCGTTAATTATCGAGAGCAGTGTCTTCCCCGCACTCTGTATATCAAGTGCATACTTTTTTACCTTATCGCTCACAGACTCTCTGAGTATCATCTCATCCATTCCGATTATCGCATTCATCGGTGTACGTATCTCATGAGACATGTTTGCCAAGAAATCGCTCTTGGCCTTGTTTGATGCATTCGCTGCGTCTTTTTCAAGTTCCAACACCCTTCTCTCATAAGCGGTCTTCTGCTCTTCGAGCTTCATCTCCTCCATCCGCTTATTGGTATCCTGCTCGTTTCTGTAACCGATATAATAAAAGGTTGCTATCATAAAGAATATGATAGAACATATGATGGCATTAACAATAAGCTGTCCTCTTACATCTTCATACAGCTCACTGTTGCTGACAACCATCACAACATACCACAGATTCAGTATCTTATTAACGTATACCGTGCTCTTCTCACCCTCATAGGTATACATATAGCTGTCCGATTCAGAGTTTTTTATAAATTCGAAAAACTTTTCTCCCTCTGGAGTATCGTTGATATTTGTTCCCTTCTTATTCTCATCACGATGTGCTATCAGAAGGCCGTTCTCATCAACGACAAATCCATATCCTTTTCCGTTTATGTTTAACTCGTTTACCATCTGTTGAATGCCGTTTAGCTGAACATCCAGTGAAACTACATTCTGTCTGTCAGGCAGCATCCTGCACACCGATATGATCACGTTTCCCGTCTGGGCATCCACATAGGGAGGTACTATCGCCACCTCTCCGTCATTTTCCTTTGCAATGATATACCAGCTTCTTTCTCTTGGATCATAACCCTCAGGCGGCTCCCAGTTAAGGCCGTCCAGATATTTGGTCATGATATATCCGTAGAGTCCCGTAAAGTTTTCGCTGAACTTATCGGCTACGTTATTGGTCTCTTCAACAAGAAACTCATGGATCCTTGCGGGAGTACTTCCGCTGACTAACATATGATGGACAGAATCGGATGTTACATGCAGTACATTTTCAGCTGTATTTACATGATTCTCGATCATGGATGATACATTTAGTATCCTGTCTTCCATTACCGCTCCTGCATTTGTCACCGCGGCGCGATACATGATCCTTGACGCATATACCATCATGACTGTCACAAATAGAAATACGAATATGAGCGGCAGGAGCATGCTGTTTCTCTTTTTTTGTGTATTTATCTGTTTTCTGGCATTACTGTTTTCCATAACCAAATACCTTTACCTGATAGTAAAATACTCCTTAGGGACCTCGATCTTGGTCACTCCCATATATCTGCCGGGATCACCCATGATATACGTGTCCTGATATATCAGGAAAATATTATCAGAGCTTATTCCGCTCTCCGCATCTATGTAGCTTGAACCATTCCATTCAGCTCCGGGGGAGAATACGCCGTATGCCTTTGCAAGATCTCCTATATCATTAAGCTTGCTCTCTCCCAAGATCACATTTCTTGCATGCTCAGCAAGGCCCGCCGAAACAGTGTATCCGTAAGAATACTTCCATGTGCCGAATCTTCCTGCTCCGCCGTTTTTGACTACGGCATCCTCAACGCTTTTAAGTATTACATCAAAGTCAGCTGTAGCACCGGTGATATCAAGATCGAGTGCTCCCGGGTATCCCATTAAAGGCGAAGGAAGATCCGCTTCGATAAAATACCCTCCGCACTCCATCAGTTTCTTTATGAGCGGCTCTGTATGTGCATCATTTGTACAGAAGTAGGCTGAATTCTGTCCGTACTTTTCCACCCATTCGGGAGTATGCTCAAGAATGTATGCCTGCGCACCGGGAACTCCGACTTCCGTTGTGGGATCGGGTGCTTCCTCCATAGCAAACGTCATACCGAATTCCTCGCATGCCGCCTTCATTACCGCCACCTGTCGTGAAACCGATTCATAATCAAGATGTCTAGGGAATGAGATATGTACAAACGTATCGCAGCCAAGTTCATGTGCTGTACGGATCATAAGATATCCGCGGCTTACAAAATCATAATTAACAACAAGATCAGCCTTCGGTCCTATATCTGAAAAATCCTCATATGCCTCTCCAGCTATGCAGATGATATCAGGTCTTTTCTCATGTATCTGCCTGAAAGCCTCAGTTGTCCCGTCAACCGCCTGATTGACGATTATGGCTTTCATCTTCGGATCATCCGCAAGATTCACTATAGTTTTAACGGTCGTATCCAGTTCGTCAGTGAAATTGTCTGGATATATGGCAAGCGTTACCATGTCGCTGCCGTATTTTTCCTGAAATGCCTCTGCTCCTCTTCTGTCATCCTCTGACTGCGAGAAGGAACCCGTAACGATACCTATGCGAAAATCAGGTGTATCAGTTTCTTCAACCGCCTGCTGTATCGCATCTTCCTCTTCCTGTACTGTTATATTTTCTTCTATAGGTGTCTCTGTTTCCTTAGTACAAGATACTACCGCACAGACCATAACAAGCATAAGAAGAATGCTAACAATCTTTTTCATAATCTTCATCCTCCAATTTTCTCAAATTGCTAATATAGTAAACGTTTCATTTGAAAGCACGTTGTATAACCCTCCGCTATGTTTTCCATGTGCCGGGCAAAACTCTCCGTATATATATACCCCCTGAACATTTATATCTTTTGGAAGCCTTCCTTCGTAAGCTCTGCCTTCAGCGTTTTTGTCTGCAACCAGTAGGCAGTATCTGGCCGCGCAGGAAGAACAGAATATACTGCTGTATTTATAATCCTTTGACTGTCTTATCTTCTCAAGTATCTCATCAAAGGCAGTCTTGACCGACCTCTCTATATCTTCCTTGGAAATGAGTACCATATTAAGTTCTGATCCCTCATCAACCCTTCCGATATACCCACAAGATTTATTTTCATGATCTATAACACCCAAGCATCTTAGAGTATCTATCTCATCTCCATCCTTTGTCTTCTGAGTTGCCAAAAACGGCGTTCCAAGATAATCCAAAATAACTGATGTCTTATCTGTTATGAGTCCCATCTCACGAATGAAATCAGTTACCGGCTTGCCGTCCAGTTCATAAACTACTGTCCCCTCTGCCTTGGTAACTATCTTGTGAAGATTAGTGGTAAGTGTGGTCGAATGCTCAATAGTAAATATGGGCGATATATTTCCGCCGACGAGCATCATAACGCCTTTAGTCTGGGATATTCCTTTATCAGTGAATACATACGTAGAATCAAATGTCCACCCATCGGATGCTATACCGCCATATACCGGTGTCTGCCCAGACTCATCATCAAGCAGACTCACGATGTCATCAAAGATGATATTTGTAAGCCATGGCACATATGTAAAGATCAGCTTGTCATCTGTTGAAAGCTTTCCTCTGCATTTGCGATAAGTATATGCAAAGTTTTCTATTTGCTCCGATCCTTCGATGTCCTCTGTCATTCCTATGGAAAACTCTACATCATCTCCTGTCAGGACAAGGAGCGATATACTACTCTGAGAATATCCTCCAGTGGAAAGGATACCTATTCCGGTGCAGCCGAAAAAAGGGAAATCAAAAGTATTGGCAAGCGCGTTTACAAGTGCATCTATGTCCGGTTCAAAACCGCAAAATACAATACCGCATGTATTTTTCATTAGAGACGATCTGTCTATACCTTCATTGAGTTCCTTTACCGCCAGTTCGATATCATCAACTTCATTTGTAAATGCCTGCAAGGATCTCATAGTGCATTTCCTCCATCCCGGATCACCAGCTCAACTTCATGCTTGGACATATACTTAAGAGCCTGCTCGTTATTCTTTACAAATACTCCCTTGTATCCCTTTCCTATCATTTCCTTTATCTCATTCAGCTTCTCAGATGAATCATTTATTACAAGTATTACTGGCTTATCGGCCATCTCCTCCTCGGCTTCCAACTGTTCTTTTGTATATATAAGGCTGTCATCCAGATATTCAAAGAGAAGTTTTTCGAGATCCTCATACATTATCGGCTTGGACAGATAATCCGTAAATCCCTCCTTTATATAGGCATCCTTTGCGCCAACTATCGCATCTGCTGTCAATGCTATCACCGGTGTAGAATCTGCCAGATGCTTTCGCCTGATTATCTCCAGAGCTTCTGATCCACTCATTCTCGGCATCATCTGATCTAAGAACACTATGTCAAAACTGTTTTTCTCCAACAGATCAATACCATCTTTCCCTGATGAGGCCAGTGATATTTTTATCCTCGTGTCAGCCAGAAGTCCTCTAATAACCTCAAGATTCATCTCATTATCGTCTATTATCAATATATGAGCCTTTGGCGCAACAAGTATCGGGGCATATTCACTTATCATTGTCTGAGCATCTGATAGTCTTTCTGAAAAATCCCCTATAGGAGTCGGATCGACTACCTGCTGAACTATTTTTATCGTGAACGTTGTTCCCCTTCCATATTCGCTCTCGACTTCTATCGTACCGTTCATCATCTTAACTAGTTGTTTTGTAATATTCAGACCGAGTCCCGTGCCTTCAATATTTCTGTTTTTTGTTTCTTCAAGTCTCTGGAATAACTTGAACAGCTTGTCCATATCTTCTGGACGGATACCTATACCACTGTCACTTACAACTATCTTCAGATATTCATTTTCAGAGTCATAAGACACGCTTACATTTACGAATCCTTCTTTTGTATATTTGATGGCGTTGTTGATGATGTTTAACATTATCTGTCTAACTCTTATCTCATCTCCGTTAAGAACAGACGGTATATTCTCATCCACGCATAACTCATAGGTCAATCCCTTATCTTCAGCCTTCTTCCCCGTCATGTTTGCTATATCATAAAATACGGAAAAAGTTTCGTAATTGACAGGTATGATTTCCATCTTGCCAGATTCTATCTTGCTCAGATCCAGAATGTCATTTATTATCGAAAGGAGTGTCTTGCTGGCACTTCTGATATCCATGGCATATTTATTGATCCCCGGATCTTTTGTCTCTCTTATGATCATCTCATCCATACCGATAATAGCATTCATCGGGGTTCTTATCTCATGAGACATATTAGCCAGGAAATTGCTCTTTGCATTATTGGCAGCTACAACTTTTCTCTCATTAAAGTTTCTAAGTCTTGCCGCATAATCATTTAGGTTTGAAAGCATGGCAAGATCCTGTTTGAGTCTCGCATTTTCACGCTTAAGTATCTTGTTTTCCTTTTCCAGTTTCTTAATATCTGCAGTATCCATTCCTTCACTCATCCCTCATTCAGATAAAATGCATAACCATATCCGGCTTATGCTTTTCAAGGTATTTATCCTTTGCTTTCTCACCTACAACGCATACGCATTTATATATCCCGTCAAGCCTTTCCTTTTCCTCCTTAAGCTTATTGGGATCACTGCCCCAGATCAAAAGTATTGGAAGCTCATCAGCTCCGCTGGGTGCAAGCTGTTTTTCTTTGGGTATATATTCCTTAAGAGCCAGTTCAAGGACTTCATACTTTACGGGTTTGCTTATATAATCCGTAAACCCTTTCATGATATAGCTTTCCTTGGCTCCGATTATCGCATCCGCAGTAAGAGCTATCACCGGAGTGCCTTTTAAAACGTCTAGCTCCTTCATCTTATTCAGGGTATCCTCACCGTTCATGCCCGGCATCATCTGATCAAGCAGTATGCAGTCATATGAATTCTTCTGAGCCATTTCAATACATTTATCTCCCGAATCCACGTAATCAACCTGCATCTTGGTATCTCTTAAAAGACCTTCCATTACCTCAAGGTTCATTGCGTTATCATCAACCACAAGAAGATGCGCATCAGGTGCATACAATCTGACTTCATCTATTTCAACGCTGTTTAAGAATGATCTGACTGCCTTTGAGAATTCTCCGATTGGCTGTGCCTTGACCACCTTTTGCGGCACGGTTATAGTGAAAGTACTGCCTTTGCCGTACTCACTCTCAAACTCTATACTGCCTTCCATCATCTCAAGAAGTTTCTGTGTGATATGAAGTCCGAGTCCCGTTCCTTCTATGTTTCGATTCTTCTTCTCATCAAGTCTCTGAAAGCTCTTAAACAGCTTATCCTTATCCTCATCCTTTATGCCCATTCCCGTATCTGCTACACTGACGATCAGGTCTATATAATTGTTCATCATCTTGAATCTTGAGGATATATTAATATCAATGCTGCCTTCTTTTGTGTACTTGATCGCATTGTTGATTATATTTAGCATTATCTGACGTATTCTTATCTCGTCTCCGCATAAGACGGACGGGATATCCTCGGAAACGTTGTAATTAAATAAAAGATCCTTCTTTTGAGCTCTCAGTCTTGTCATGTTGAAAACATCGTTCAGTACCGAAGCCAGTTCATAATCATCTTCAATGATCTCAAAATTGCCCGACTCTATCTTGCTTAAGTCAAGTATGTCATTTATTATCGAGAGCAGAGTATTTCCCGCACTCTTTATCTCAAGAGCATAGTTTCTGATCTTTGTTTCTTTCGCATCTCTTAAGATCATCTCATCCATGCCCATTATTCCGTTAAGCGGAGTTCTGATCTCATGAGACATATTTGCCAGAAAATCATCCTTTGCCTTGCTGATATGCTTTATCTCATTTGATTCGATCCTAATACCTATAAGCTGCTTTATTGTATGCACTATGGAACATAACATAAAGCCGAAAAGACCTAGCGCCATTATGGAGCCGGAGAATACACCGTTGTGCGCAAACTGATATGCTGATATCTGTGCGATCGCCGCACAGGCGATGAGCGCGAATCCTATCGCCACATATTTGTATTCGTGAACAAGATGCTTTCTAAGATCAAGATAAATGGTAGAAAACATGACTATGATACCGATAAGCGCACATACCGCCGAGCTTACAAAGCTGTCGATAATAGATACCTTTCCTATGACCCACAGAAAGATGCATATAACGGCATTTGTCAGCTCTATTACACCGACAGCGATAAACACTTTTTGATATCTGTCTTTTTGAAGGGAATTAATGAACACCAAAAACGGCAAAGGCATGACCATGACCATCAAAAATGGTATGTCAGACATTACCGATATGTTTCTTGTATATAACTGTCTGAATATGGAGTTTGACAGTACCCAGCATGCGCCGAGTATCACACCGATGGAAAGATGCTCCATCTCAAGATATCTTTTATGAATAAACTTATAGAATACAGACGCGATAAGACAGATCGTACCCAACAAAAGAATAGAGAGTCCTATAAACAGTTCAAATCCGTACCTGCGAAACAGATAAGCTAAAATTCCGATCCTTGTTCCGATATATACCTGATATACCATCCCGGAATTATACTCATAATGAACACGCAACTTCTTTCCGGCATCCTTTGGATAGATAGATGCCATGACATAGCACTCAGCCGATCTGTCACCAAAGAATCTGTAATCCTTGGTCTTTAGTTCACTTCTCAGCTCATCGTCAACATAAACTTCCATGTCCATGCCACGAAAACATAAAACACTGTAATCAGGTTTAAAGTTTTCAGGCAAAGTTGTCTCAAGCGTTATATCACCGTCCGTTTTTCCCGGTACGTTAAATGCCTCTTTTGATCCGTCAGCATTTATCTTAAACCAGTTATCCCCGGGCAGAATTTCACACAGATTTCCGTTAACAGGACTGTTTGCAGGCATAACAAGCTCGGCTATAAATATATAGCCAAATATGATTATAAGAACTATCGCAAGAGCGATCCTTATCTTCTTCAATTATTCCACCTTCTGTCAGTAATGCTATTCTATCGAAGAATATATATCCCGTATGGCATCGGCTGCCTCATCATACAGGAAATCTTCAATGAATGCGCTTGCTTCTTTTAATTTTTCCTTCTGAGTCATTCTGAAAGGATAACCTGAAAGCTTCTTTACTAGTTCCTTAGAGAGTTCATCATCAAAATCATCCAGTGCCTCAAGCAGTTTATCTGCTGTTTGCTTAGCAACATCAGCTGATATTTCATCAGCCGCTCTCACATCTCCAAGCTCATCTATGGGACTGAGCTTTTTTATCAGTTCATCATACATTTCAAGTGTCGGCTGCGTTTTCGCGTCAATGACCTCGATGCTGTTGCTTCTTGCAGCCAACTCGAGTTCTTCAAAAGCTTCACCAAGGCTCATCGCTCCGATCATCCTCGAATTACTCTTAAGCGCATGAACGGTTATCATATAGCTTTCATAATCTTTGTTTTTTAGATACTCAGAGATCTTGATCCTGTTTTTCTCATAGCTTCCACGGTATCTTTTTATCGCAGACAGATACTTGTCGCTTCCGCCCGTGTAATCCATTCCGGTTTTTGTATCAAGTCCTACTTCACTTAGCCATGTAATATCCATACTTATTCCTTACCCCAGCACATCTATGATCTTTGCCACAAGCTCAGATTTCTTTGCAGGCTTTACAACATATCCCTGCGGCATTAATTCTGTTAACGTCTGTATTACGATATGCTTCTCGCTCATGCCCGTCAAAAAGATGACCGGTATGCTTTCGCAGCCTTCCATGGTGCGAAGCTCCTTTAATACCATTGGGCCGTCCTTGTTAGGCATCAGATAGTCGAGCAATATCAGATCCGGTTTTTTCTTTTCAAGGTATTTAAATGCCGCATCTCCAGATTTGACCGGTGTAACATCATAAAACTCCTCAAGTTGTTCTTTTATGTGAATGAGCTGTTCGGTATCATCATCAACAACGAGTATCTGTTTTCTCCTGTGTCTTAACTCGGCGTCCTCATTGACAAACTCCTTGAACGCACCCATCTCCTCGCTCATCTTCTTTGAAAGCTTTTCCTCTATCTCCGTCATCTTTTCATATAGAGCAAAAAGAGAAACAGGTCTGGACAAAAAGAACACTCTGCTAAGCTCTGAGTATTTCATGAAGATCTTCTCGTCCTCATCATTTGCGATGACTATCGCGATACATAAGCCCCGCTTTGTGGCATCGCGCAAAACGTCATATGCCTTAACAGTATCTGCTGTCTCGTCTCCAAGACATATAATAACTACCTTTGGAAGCTCGGCCAGAATGATATCGAATATGGCATTTTTCGTCGGACTGCACTTTACTATAAAGTATCCCCTATCCTTTTCGAGTCTTTCAGATATATCTCCCGCAACCTTTCTGTTTTTTCCCGTAATAAGCACTTTTAATGTCATGTCTTCATTCCTTATCTGTATCAGTTGATCGTTAAAGAGTATAAAATCACAAATATATACTAACAAAAAACAGCACGAAGAATCTCTCCCTCGTGCTGAACGGTCGTTTTTCATGTCTAAACGGTAAGTATATTATTTCTTTTTCCTGAATTCCCTTATCTTTGCATTCATTGTCTTTACCTGGCGCAGATAGATAAGATACTGCGTCATCCATATAATGTAGTAGGTAACGATCATGATGATTGTCGCTATCCAGAATACCATGGTCCCGAACCTGAGCCATCCCATATAATAGCTGCATGCATAAAATACGATCATTGTAGGAATGAAATGAGTTACCGTCGATCTTAGTATCGACCAGTCCTCAATATCATAAACAACGGTCAGTCCCATCGGTATGGCTCCCTGCAGTCCGCCAATAAACAGCATGAATACATCCCTTCCAGTAATGTCCTTCAGTTTGGCGCCTTGAGCATAATCAAGGAATATGCCTATCGCCAGTCCGATAATAAATCCGACACATGAGAGGATCAAGGCATTTTTAAGTTTCTTATTCATTACCCTCACCTCCTTTGTTCATGTTATCCAGCTTTTTTAATATGTCCTTAACATATCTGCGCGCAACCCAGGTTTCGCTTCCGCCCTCAAAGATAACTCTGATGGTTCCGGACATGCTTAAGTCAAAGCTGAATACTCTTGACAGGTTTATTATCTCAAATCTGCTGATACGAACAAAAAAGCTCTTATCCAGGATATCTTCGAATTCCTTAAGAGTCATCCTCGATTCATGATCTCCTTTTTCTGCGCTCACTACAACCCTGCGATTTTCGGTATAGACACGCATGATATCCTTTTGCTCCAAAAGTATGATGCTGTCTCCGTCATTTACGGGAATCTTCGATGTATCAGCATAAACGCATCGTTCAATGGCCTCTATTATCTTGTCTATCTTTTCTGTTCTTTTATCAGCCTTAATGATCACATGCGGAAACTCGCATGAATGATCAGTCTCAAAGCTGATACTGACTTTCTTATCCATCCGGCAAAAACTCTTTATTGTTAATCAGTTTTGTCATGCATCTATTTAATTATATAATCATAGCAAGTCTTGCGCAACTGAACAAACGATGCGTGTATAGCATAAAGGCACTTAAGTATGACTTAAGCGCCTCTTTATTTTCCATCAGGCTGACGATCTAATAAAAATTTTACGACAAAGTATATATCCGTTCAACAGATACTGTCCAAACGGTCATTTTGAAAGTCCGAGCGGTCATTCTTACGCAATACTGACCTTAAACACTACAGGTGATCTTGACTCATCCGTATTCTTGCATTCAATGTGAAGCCCATTCTCATCATGAGAGAAACTAGCTCTGTTTCCAGCAAGACATGTTACCTTATCGATCCTACAATTAAATTCTCCCTGCTTATTAGCAAATGATCTGACATTATACATGCCGTTTTCATCCGGTCTCATTGCAAAGATATAGATGCAGCCGCCACCTGCCATGAACCTGAAATCTTTAGATGTAAAGCCTTTTACATCCCCATCCTTAAATGCTCCTTCTTCTACAGCAGTAGGCCCTTCTCCAAAAAGCTTATAGGGCTTTGCATCAAATACAGCCTCGTGATTTATTCTAAGCCATTCACCAATCTTTTTTAGGATCAGTGTTTCCTCATCAGAAAAGGTTCCGTCTTCCTTGGGACCGATATTTAATAGCATTGTGCCGTTCTTGGAGATTATATCTATAAGATCACACAGGATATCCTCTGTCTCTTTATACCTGTTCTGCTCAGTATAGCACCATGAGTTAAAGCACATGGCAGTATCGCTCTGCCATCTGTATGATTTCTGTGAGGACAGCTGACCTCTTTCAATATCTGGAACAGCAATGCCAAACGGTATTGCATCGTGCTTATAGTTTACGACTACCTGACAGTTCCATTCATCTGCTCTGTTGTAATAATATGCCAGCAGCTTTTTAAGGTAAGGCTTCAATTCAGTTCTCTGTATCCACCAGTCAAAATACAAAATCAGAGGTCTGTATCTGTCTATTAACTCGCATGTCCTGACAAGCCAGTCCTGCATATATTCCTCAGAAGGCGCTCCCTCTCCCTCAACTGCTTCAAAGTCAACTTCAGCGCATACAGAAGGCCAGTAAAGATCGCCTCGCTTGAATTCCTTATTGATATCACTTTCTATCTTTCTGGCGACTCCCTGGAAGAAATAATGCTCAATCCTATGGGATGAAGCTCCAAAAACAATCCCCTTACTCACACATGCATTCTTAAGTTCTAAAAGAATGTTTCTGTGCGGTCCCATATCGACTGCGTTATAGTCAGAAAGTTCAGTCTCATACATCTGAAATCCATCGTGATGCTCAGCAACCGGTATGACGTACTGCGCACCTGCATCCTTAAAGATCCTTATCCATCTGTCAGCATCAAAGTTTTGCGCCTTAAGCATCGGGATGAAGTCCTTGTAGCCAAACTCGGTATGTTTACCATAGGTCTTTAAATGATGCTCATATGCATCAAAGGCCGGATCATACATAAGACGCGGATACCATTCATTTGCAAAAGCAGGTACCGAAAATACACCGTAATGGATGAATATCCCGAAGCGAAGCTTCTCATACCATTCGGGGACTCTGTAAGCTGACAGTATATCCCAGTCATCCTTATACGGACCTTTTTCTATGACCGCTTCGATCTGATGAAGTTTTTCGTTCATGTCATAGTTTTTCATACAATCATTGTATCAGAACAATAAAAAAACGGGAACACCTCGTGTTCCCGCCTGTCTTACAGATCAAACAGTTTCTTTTTCTTTTTTGTTTCATTTCCGGCCTTGGAATCGGTATATTTCTTTGCGGCGTTTAGTGAATCACTTGTAGCCTCGTCAAATTTTCTTAACAGTTCCTTGGCTTCATGCGAAAGCTTTTCTGGCACCTGTACCACAAGTGTTACATAGTGATCGCCTCTTGTGTTCTTGTCACGAAGATACGGAACACCCTTGCCCTTTAATCTTACACGTGTATCTGTCTGAGTGCCGGCCTTTACTTCATATACTACCTTACCGTCGACAGTATCGATCACTATATCTCCGCCGAGTGCCGCTACTGCATAGCTTACCGGTACTGTTGAGAATATATTCTGATCCTGTCTCTGGAAGATTGGATGTCTTCCGACAATGACTTCAACAAGGACATCGCCTCTTGGACCGCCATTCACTCCGGGTTCACCCTGGCCTGCCAGTCTCTTGCACTGACCGTTGTCGATACCTGCCGGTATATCAACAGCAAATCTCTTCTTTATCGGGATATATCCTGTTCCACGACAGTCAGGACATTTTTCCTTTATGATCTGACCTGTTCCGTTACAGTCAGGACAAGCCTGAACATTTCTTACCATTCCGAAGAATGACTGCTGCGTAAATACCACCTGGCCCTTGCCGTTACACTTTCCGCAGGTCACAGGCTTGGTTCCGGGCTTTGCTCCGCTGCCCTTACATGTCTTGCAGGCATCCTTTGTATTAAGCTCAACTTCCTTTTCGCATCCGAATATCGCTTCCTCAAAAGTGATACGCACGCTGGTACGGATGTTTGCGCCCTTCATAGGACCGTTGCTGGCTCGACCGGAACTTCTTCTGCCTCCAAAGAAATCTCCGAACAGATCTCCGAATATATCAGTGAAATCCATACCGCTGAAATCAAATCCGCCGCCGCCCATACCGCCTTGTTCAAAGGCCGCATGTCCGAACTGGTCATACTGTCTTCTCTTTTCGGGATCTGACAGTACGGCATAAGCCTCGCTCGCTTCCTTGAATTTCTTTTCAGCCTCGGCATCTCCCGGATTCATATCCGGATGATATTTTTTAGCAAGAGCTCTATATGCTTTTTTTAATGCGGCATCGTCAGCGTTCTTTTCAACGCCCAATACCTCGTAATAGTCTCTCTTCTGCTCTGCCATAATGTGTTTATTCCTCG
The DNA here is from genome assembly GCA_016290615.1 of Lachnospiraceae bacterium. Lineage (GTDB taxonomy): Bacteria > Bacillota > Clostridia > Lachnospirales > Lachnospiraceae > Colinaster. Next base: position 145,920 of record JAEEUS010000001.1, read on the forward strand.
TTTCCTAATTACACAGACTAAGGGGACAAGAGTCCCCTTTCGTCAGATATATTTAATTAGACCTCTCTGAAGTCTCCGTCGATTATATCATCGTTTGGTGCTGAATCAGCTGCTCCTGCGTTTGATGCACCTCCCATGCCTGACATATCAGGACCTGCTCCTGCTGCTCCTGCTGCACCCTGAGCCTGCTCATACATCTTCGCAAACAGGTTCTGAGCTCCGCTCATCAGCTTCTCCTGAGCTGCCTTCATCTCAGATACCTGATCTGAAGTCATCTCCTGATCCTTTGTCTTCTCAAGGATATCCTTGAGTGCCTGAAGGTCTGCTTCAACATTTGCCTTCTCGCCGGCATCAACCTTGTCACCGACTTCGTTAAGAGCCTTCTCTGTCTGGAATACAAAGCTGTCTGCCTCATTACGTGCATCTATAGCTTCCTTACGAGCCTTATCCTGTGCCTCGTATTCAGCAGCTTCCTTTATAGCCTTATCTATCTCATCATCCGACATAGATGAACCTGCTGTAATGGTGATGTGCTGTTCCTTGCCTGTTCCGAGATCCTTTGCTGATACATTAACGATACCGTTTGCATCGATATCAAATGTAACCTCGATCTGAGGAACACCTCTCATTGCCGGAGGTATACCGTCAAGTCTGAACTGGCCGAGTGACTTGTTGTCCTTTGCGAACTGTCTCTCACCCTGTACTACGTTTATATCAACAGCTGTCTGGTTGTCAGCAGCTGTAGAGAAGATCTGGCTCTTCTTTGTAGGTATTGTTGTATTTCTTTCGATAAGTCTTGTAGCTACGCCGCCCATTGTCTCGATTGAGAGTGAAAGGGGAGTAACATCAAGAAGAAGGATTTCTCCCGCACCAGCATCACCGGCAAGCTTACCGCCCTGGATTGAAGCACCTATTGCTACGCACTCATCAGGGTTAAGTGACTTAGAAGGCTCCTTGCCTGTAAGCTGTTTAACCTTCTCCTGTACTGCAGGGATACGTGTTGAACCGCCGACCAAAAGTACCTGTCCGAGGTCTGCGTTTGTAAGACCTGCATCCTTCATCGCGTTCTGTACAGGTATTGCTGTCTTCTCAACAAGATCGTTTGTAAGTTCATCGAACTTAGCTCTTGTGAGGTTCATGTCAAAGTGCTTGGGTCCTTCGCTTGTAGCTGTGATGAAAGGAAGGTTGATATTTGTGGTTGTTGCGCTTGAAAGCTCTTTCTTAGCCTTCTCTGCCGCTTCCTTGAGTCTCTGGAGTGCCATCTTGTCGTTTGAAAGATCAACTCCTTCAGCTGCCTTGAACTCAGAAAGCATCCAGTCGATTATCTTCTGGTCGAAATCATCACCGCCGAGGTGTGTATCACCGTTTGTTGAAAGAACTTCGATAACGCCGTCACCGATCTCAATGATAGATACATCGAATGTACCGCCGCCGAGGTCGTATACCATTATCTTCTGTTCCTTCTCATTATCAAGACCGTATGCAAGAGCTGCTGCTGTAGGCTCGTTGATGATACGCTTTACATCAAGTCCTGCGATCTTGCCGGCATCCTTTGTTGCCTGTCTCTGTGCATCGTTGAAGTATGCGGGAACTGTTATAACAGCCTCTGAAACCTTTTCACCCAGATAGCTCTCTGCATCAGCTTTAAGCTTCTGAAGGATCATAGCTGAGATCTGCTGAGGAGAATACTTCTTGTCATCGATAGTTCTGCCTCTGTCTGTTCCCATATCTCTCTTTATTGAAGAGATCGTCTTTTCTGCATTTGTAACAGCCTGACGCTTTGCGGGCTCACCTACGAGTCTCTCGCCGTTCTTTGTGAATGCTACGACCGAAGGTGTTGTTCTAGCGCCCTCAGTATTTGCTATAACGGTAGGCTTTCCACCTTCCATGACCGCTACGCAGCTGTTTGTTGTACCTAAGTCAATACCAATAATCTTTCCCATAGTGTTTTCCTCCTGAAAGAATTTCTTTTTATCAAAAAGTTATACTTATAATCTATTGAGCAACAGCAACCATGCTGTGTCTTACAACGCTGTCTCTGTACATGTAGCCTTTCTGCAGCTCCTGAGCAACTATGCCCTCTTCAAATTCTTCACTCTCAACCTGCATCACCGCATTGTGGAGATCTGGATTGAATTCCTGGCCTAAAGCTTCTATCGGTTTTACACCGAGCTTGTCGAGCTCTCCCATGAGCTGTTTGTATATCAGATTCATACCTTCATATATAGGATCTGTCTGATTTTCCTGTGGCACACTCGCGAGTCCTCTTTCAAAGTTATCTACGATAGGAAGCATCTTTTCTATAACACTCTTGGCTCCCATTTCGAACATCGTAGCCTTTTCCTTCTCGGTACGTTTTCGATAATTCTCGAATTCCGCCATCTGACGCATAACCTTATCTTCAAGTTCTTTTTTCTGATTCTCGAGTGCCTCGAGCTTTTTATCTTTTTTCTTGAAGCTCTTATGCTTGCTGCCTTCTTCTTTTTCTTCTTCAGCTGCCTGATCGCCCTCAGTATTCTCTTCGGTTTCAGTCTCAGTGCCCTTATCTGTATCTTCAGAAGTCTGAGGTTCGTTATTTACTTCCTCTTTAGTCTGAGTTTCTTCTTCAGCTGAAGTATTTTCTTCATCGATTACTTCTTTTTCCTTATCAGACATGTCAATGTTCCTTTCTTACTATTTCTTATATATGGAATCAAGCTGGTTCATAACGTTCTTTAAATTGTCGACCACCTTGTCATAATCCATTCTCTTGGGTCCGATGATACCGATCGTGCCCTTCATGCCTTCGCCCAGATCATATGTCGCTGTCACTATGCTGCAGTCCTTCATGGCGGTTATCGGAGATTCATTTCCTATATAAACCTGAATTCCGGTACTGCTCTCATCAGCCAGTGTATCCTGAACGAGTCTTCCGAGCACCTGCTTTTCCTCAAGAGTGTTTATGAGCTCGCTGGCCTTGTGATTGTCTGAAAGCTCAGGGTACTTGAGAATGTTGTTTGCACCGCTCGTATAGATCTCAAGGTCTTCCTCTTCATGTATTGCAGAGGCAACCGCATCTATCACTTCACCGATAAGATCGCCGTGTATTCCGGCCTGCTGCTTGAGAGCCGTTATCATCGCAAGATTGATCTCTTCGATCGATAATCCGTTAAGATGAGTGTTAAGAAGGATGTTTAGCTTAAGTATTGTCTCGTCATCCATCTCCTGGGTTATATCGATTATGCTGTTTTTGATAACATTTCCTTCAACAACGATGACTGCAAGCAGCTGCTCTACATTAACCTTGGTGAGCTGTATGAACTTCAGCTTATTGCGATGTATCGTCGGTGCGGATACCATAGTCGCATAATTGGTATTCACAGCCAAAAGCTTTGCCGTCTGCTTTAGAAGATGATCTAGCTTTTCTTCCTTATCAAGAAGCTCGCCTTTAAGCTCATCGACTTCCTTCTGCTTTTCCAGCATCAGTTCATCAACATACAGTCTGTAGCCTGCATCTGACGGAATACGTCCTGCAGATGTGTGCGGCTGCAATATGTACCCCATCTCTTCAAGATCCGCCATCTCGTTTCTAATCGTGGCCGAACTGAGATTTAAATCGGTGTACTTTGAAATTGTTCTGCTCCCGACCGGTTCGCCTGTCTCAAGATAGTTGCGGATGATAGCCTGGAGTATCTTTTTCTTTCTGTCAGTAAGCTCCATATCGGATATCCATCTTAAATCTGGTCTGTTAGCACTCACCTCTTTCGAGTGCTAATATCTTTGCAACACTTAAGATACCACCCTTATATGCCAATGTCAACACATAGAAATATTAAAAAAATATAAAAAAATGACCCGGTTTGATAACCGGGTCAGATCTTTGTTAAATCGTTGAAATATTAGATATCGAATGAACCTGTGATATCATCGTTGAATACGTAGTAAACCTTGCTCTCTTCAGGCTTAACAAAAAGCTGAACCTTCTTGAGCTCAGAAGCCTTCTTGTCATAGTCGTATGCCCATACATCCTTAGCGATCTTGATAAGTGACTCCTGTGTGTATTCCTTCTCAGCGAACTGAAGCATAACCTCAGCTGCTACAGCTGCCTTCTTAGCAGGTGCTGCTACCTTCTTAGCTGCTGCCTTCTTAGGAGCTGCTGTCTTCTTTGCAGGTGCTGCTACCTTCTTAGCTGCTGCCTTCTTAGGAGTTGCTGTCTTCTTTGCAGGTGCTGCTACTTTCTTCTCAGCTGCTGCCTTCTTGGGAGCTGCTGTCTTCTTTGCAGGTGCTGCTACCTTCTTAGCTGCTGCCTTCTTGGGAGCTGCTGTCTTCTTTGCAGGTGCTGCTACCTTCTTAACTTCTTCCTTCTTCTCTGCAACTGCTGCCTTAACCTCAGTTGCCTTAGCTTCAACTTTCTTCTCTGCATCAAGTGATGCTGCTACCTTTGCGATTGGCATTTTCTTTTCTCCCTTCAATAAACAAATCGTCTATTAACCCGCAGGACATAGTCCTGCTACAACTCTTAGTTACCTATGTAAAAAAGTTTAACGCAATAAATGCAAGCGTGTCAACGCAAATACTTACAAAAGATACTCTCTTTTACTTGCAGGAATATAAATGTTGCATAAAAAAATCAGTACATTTCTCTTACAAACCTTCTGAGAGCCTCAAGACTTCTTTCTACTTTCTCTGTTGAGATACAGTATGCGAGTCTGAAATGACCGGGACATCCGAAGCTGTCTGAAGGTACTCCGATGAAGTCATATCTTTTTGCTTTTTCGCAAAACGCTATTGCGTCATCCTCGAGTGCCTTGGGGAATATGTAGAATGTTCCGCCCGGCTTTACACACTCGAATCCAAGATCTGTAAGCTCATCATAGAGTATGTTCATGTTTCTCTCATATACGCTCATGTCGGCAGTCAGATCAAGGTTCTCCGCAACAGCAAGCTGAATAAGTGAAGCAGGACAGTTGTGTCCTATTCCTCTTGATATCTGTCCGCACATGACAGCCATCTTGTCAGCGCCTTCGCATTTCGGATTTATTGCAACGTAACCGATACGCTCTCCGGGAAGAGACAAAGACTTTGAGAATGAATAACATGAGATCGTATGATCATAGAACTTTGAAACATACGGTGCATCCACTCCCTCAAATACGATCTCTCTGTAAGGCTCATCGCTTATCAGATATATCACATGGCCGTACTGTTTTGATTTTTCTGTCAGTATGTTTGAGAGTTTCTCAATAGTGTTTGTAGAATAGCATATGCCAGACGGGTTGTTTGGTGTGTTTACCATAACAGCCATTGTCTTTTCATTTATCATTGATTCGAATGCTTCAAAGTTTATCTGGAAACTCTTTACATCGGCAGGAACAACTTTAAGAACCGCGCCGGTTAAGTTTACATACGGATTGTACTCAGGGAAAAAAGGTGCAAATGTCAGTACCTCATCACCGGGAACGGTAACGAGTCTTAACGCGTGAGCTATAGCACCTGCGGCACCGCTGGTCATGAATATATGATCCATCGTATAGTTCATACCGAATCTTCTGTTTAGGGAAGCCGCAACCTTTACTCTGACTTCAGGTATGCCAAGACTCTGACTGTATCCGTGAAGCTCCATTGAGCTCTTTGTCGAAAGCAGTTCAATCATTGTCTGATTTACCGCATCGGGAACAGGTACCGAAGGATTGCCGAGCGTATAGTCAAATACGTTATCGTATCCTATCTCTTTTCCTCTTGCTACCGCATACTCCGAAAGGTTTCTTATGACCGATTTTGCTGATAACATATCAACATATGTCTGTACTAACATCTGTTCTTCTCCCACGTCTTAATATAATCCATCACCATATCCGACAAGGCATCCACCGACATGCTGCCCGTGTTTATGCACAGGTCATAATTGGTAGCCTCATCGATCTTGCTGCCCGTAAAGTGATAGTAATAGGCTTTTCTGAATTTATCTACTTTAGCGATCCTTTTTTCCGCTTCCTTCTCGTCAAGACCGCAGACTTCCATCGTCCTTTTTATGCAGTTGCTTTCCGATGCGTAGCAGAAGATCCTGATCACATCCTTGTTGTCGGATAATACCGCATCCGCACATCTTCCCATGATGACGCAGTCTTCGCCTTCAGATAATTCTCTTATCATCTTGGCCTGAAGCCTGAACAGATTGCTCTCTGACGTATATCTTTTATCCGACGGCGGCAGAGGACCCCAGTCATCTATCCATCCTGTATCCGTACCTATATATGTATGATTGAGCTTCTCATCAGATTCACCGAACAGCGCTTCGTTTATTCCTGTCTGATCAGACAGCATCCTCATAAGCTCCCTGTCATAGAACTTGCATCCTAGCTTTTCAGCCAGTGCCTTACCCATGACGCGTCCGCCGCTTCCGTATGTTCTGGATATTGTTATAACCATGCTTACCTCCTTTATTCTCCGAGATATGCCTTCTTTACCGATTCATCATTCATCAGTGTCTTTGCATCACCAGAAAGGGTGATGTTTCCTGTTTCAAGCACGTATGCCCTGTCGGCTATCGAAAGCGCCTTCTTGGCATTCTGCTCAACCAAGAGCACCGTTGTACCCGACGCTGATATTTCCTTTATTATCTTAAATATCTCTTCAACAAAGATCGGTGAAAGACCCATGCTGGGCTCATCCATAAGGATGAGTTTGGGATGAGACATCAGAGCTCTTCCCATTGCAAGCATCTGCTGCTCACCGCCTGATAAGGTTCCCGCAAGCTGATTCTTTCTTTCCTCGAGTCTCGGGAAGGATTTGTATACCTTCTCAAGAGTCTCGTTAAGCTCGTTCTTGTCTTTTCTCGAATAAGCTCCGAGCTTTAAGTTTTCAAGCACGGTCAGCTGGGCAAACACCCTTCTGCCTTCAGGCACATGGCTCATTCCCATGTATACTATCTTGTGAGCGGGGACTTTTGTGATATCCTTTCCTTCAAACATGACTGTTCCCGCGGTCTTGTTTAAAAGTCCGCTTACAGCATGAAGGATGGTTGTCTTTCCCGCGCCGTTTGCACCGATAAGAGATATTACCTCTCCTTCGTTTACCTCAAAGCTAACTCCCTTTATAGCCTTTATGACTCCGTAATTAACTTCAAGATCCTTTACTTCAAGCATCGCCATAAAATTATTCTCCCAGATATGCCTTTATAACTTCCGGATCGTTAAGAACATCCGCGGTCTTGCCCTGTGCGAGTACCTGGCCGAAGTTAAGCACTGTTAATCTTTCACATATTCCCGATACAAGCTTCATGTCATGCTCGATAAGAAGTATCGTCATATCAAACTTCTTTCTGATGAGCTGTATCGTATCCATGAGTTCCTTTGTTTCATTCGGGTTCATTCCAGCTGCCGGTTCATCCAAAAGCAGAAGCTTGGGATTGGTTGCAAGAGCTCTTGCTATCTCGAGCTTTCTCTGTTTTCCGTAGGGAAGATTTCCTGCTGAGAGCATGGCTTCCTTATCAAGATCAAAGACGCTCAAAAGCTCCATGGCTTTTTCATCCATAGACTTTTCAGTCTTGTAATACTTCGGCAGTCTGAAGATGCCTGCTATCGTTGAATAGGCATATTCGTTGTGAAGTCCCGCCTTTACATTGTCGAGCACGCTAAGTTTTCCAAACAGACGGATGTTCTGGAAGGTACGAGCAATGCCTTCCTGATTTATCTGTGTGGTCTTCATTCCCGTGATATTCTTATCATCGAGCTTTATTATGCCGTCGGTGGGCTTGTATACTCCGGTGAGCATGTTAAATACTGTAGTCTTTCCTGCACCGTTAGGACCGATGAGTCCGTAAAGCTCGCCTTTTTCAATATGAACTTCAAAGTTGTCAACCGCTCTTAATCCGCCAAAAGAGATACCGAGGTTGGTTACATCAAGTAATGCCATTCTAGTGTACCTCCTCTGTCTGTTTTTTCTTTGCAAGGAGTTTCTTTATGGAATACTTCTCCTTGAACTCGATTGCACCCGGGCTTGCATTAAACAGCATGAGTGCGATGAGTACGACTGAATATATTAACATACGGTAGTCGCTGAAGCCTCTTAAAAGCTCAGGTAAAACCGTAAGTATGGTCGCAGCTATGATAGAGCCTCTGATATTTCCGATGCCGCCCAAAACGACGTATACGAGTATCATGATCGACATGTTGTATCCGAAGTTTTTGGGAAGCGCATTAAGTGTTGAAAGGTTGTGCGCATACAGTGCACCTGCTATTCCCGCAAGAGCTGCTGATATCGAAAATGCCATGAGCTTGTATTTGCTTATATTTATCCCTATAGATTCTGCAGCTATCCTGTTGTCTCTGATAGCCATTACAGCACGACCGCTTCTTGAATGCATGAAGTTTAATACAACAAAAAGCGTGATGAGCAAAAGCACTATGCCTATAGTAAAGTTTGAATCATGAGGAGTTCCTGTGATACCCTGGGCGCCGTTTATTATGACCTTGCCGTCATCCTTAAGGCCCAGTGATATAGAATCCTTTATGGATATGTGCATGCCGTCAGAATCTCTGCCTACATACAGGATATTTACGATGTTTTTTATTATCTCGCCAAATGCCAGTGTTACGATAGCCAGATAGTCACCACGCAGTCTAAGTACCGGGATTCCGATTATGATTCCGAAGAATGCGGCAACGAGTGCGCTGATCACAAGAGCGATGAAAAATCTTATGAACGAATTGGTGATCACATCCTTCATGCACATAGAAAAGAAAGCTGATGAGAATGCTCCCACACACATGAATCCCGCATGTCCGAGACTCAGTTCTCCGAGTATTCCGACAGTAAGGTTAAGACTTACGGCAAGTATGCTGTAAACGCATATAGGAACAAGAAGTCCGCTAAAGAGACTTGTAAGATTTCCCGTTCCCTTAAGGATCGTCATTATGATATAGAAAAGGATGACCATGCCGTATGTTATAAGGTAATCCCTGTTAAGCTTTATCTTCTTCATCCGGATCACCTACACTTTCTCGCTTATCTTCTTGCCAAGAAGTCCCGTAGGCTTAACAAGAAGGACTATGATCAATACTGAAAATACAATGGCATCAGCCATCTGAGATGATATATATGACTTGCTCAGACTCTCAATGACTCCAAGCAGTATTCCGCCTATAAGTGCTCCGGGTATGGAACCAATGCCTCCGAATACGGCAGCAACGAAAGCCTTTATACCGGGCATGGAACCCGTATAGGGATTCAATGAAGGATATGCTGAGCAGAGCAGTACTCCCGCTATCGCAGCAAGACCAGATCCAATGGCAAACGTAAGTGATATGGTCGCATTAACATTTACACCCATCAGTTCCGCTGCTCCCTTGTCCTCGGATACTGCAAGCATTGCCTGACCGGCCTTAGTCTTCTTTATAAACAGGGTAAGAACAGTCATGATGATCATACAGCAGAGTATGGTCACTATAGTCTCTCCCGTTATCGTTATCTGTCCGTCTGCTATTACAAGTGGCTTAACCTTTACAACCGATGTGAACAGCTTTATATCGCTTCCGAAAATGATGAGCGCAAGGTTCTGCAGAAAGTAGCTGACACCTATGGCAGTAATCAGTACCGCGAGACTCGTCGCGTTTCTAAGCGGTTTGTAAGCTATCCTTTCTATTGTCATACCAAGCAGTGTGCATATCACGATGGATACCAGTACGGAAAGCACGGGAGATAATCCCATTCTTGTCGACATGGTGAATACCACGAATCCTCCGACCATGATAACATCGCCGTGTGCGAAATTAAGCATCTTGGCTATGCCGTATACCATGGTATAGCCGAGCGCTATGATAGCATATACGCTGCCAAGACTTATACCGTTAATAAGATAATTCAAAAAGCTCATGACTTCCTCCCAATCATCTTTCTATTATATGCACTCAGCCTGTTTTATGCAAGTTTGTAGGCTTAGAACAAATAAAAAGAGGCATGACCCAGTCATGCCTCCAAAAAGACCTGTATTAGTCCATAGCTACATAAGCGCCGTCCTTGATAACAACAGCCTTGGGATCCTTGTTTACTTCACCGTCAGCTGTCCAAGACATTCCAGCACCTGTAAGACCGTCAACACTTATCTGAGTCATAGCAGCCTTAACTGCATCACAGATAGCTGAAGCGTCCATATCAGGTGTGCATCCTGCCTTCTCGATAGCAGCCTTCATGATGTAGATAGCATCATAAGCATCTGCTGCGAACTGGTTGGGGATATCTCCGCCGAACTGCTCTTTGTACTTTGTAACAAAGTTTACTGTAGCGTCATCCTTAGCATCTGCTGCGAAAGGTGTAAGAAGCATAACTCCCTCAGCGAGGTTGTTGTCGAAGTTCTCAACACCAAGGATTCCGTCAAGACCGTCACATCCGAAGAATGTGGGCTTGTAACCCATTGTATCAGCCTGAGACAGGATAAGTGTTGCCTCCTGATAGTAGATGGGAAGGAATACGAGATCTGCGCCTGCATCCTTTGCCTTCTGAAGCTGTGTTGTGAAATCAGTCTTGTTGTCAGCTGTGAAAGCTTCTGCAGCTACGATTTCGAAAGGCTGATTTGCTGCTTCCTTTGCAAATGTCTCATATATACCTGATGAGTATACATCTGAGCTGTCATAGATAACTGCAAGCTTTGAAGAAAGGTTGTTCATACCTATGTACTTAGCTGAAGCTGTACCCTGAAGAGGATCTGAGAAGCATACACGGAATGCATTGTCATACTGTGTACAAGGTACTGATGTACCTGAAGGTGTAAGCTGGAAGATGTTATCTTCCTTTGTCTTCTCTGAAACAGCTACACAGGGAGCTGATGTAACAGTACCCATAAGAAGCTGCATGTTCCAGTCCTTAAGTGTGTTGTAAGCATTTACTGCCTTCTCTGCATCATGCTCATCATCTTCAAACTTATACTCGATCTGTGCTCCGTTGATACCGCCTGCTGCGTTGATCTCATCGATAGCGATCTGAGCGCCGTTCTTTACTGCGTTACCGTAAACAGCTGCACCGCCTGTTATAGGTCCGATACCGCCAATCTTGAATGTAGCGCCGTTGCTTGAGCTGCTGTCAGCTGCAGTAGATTCTGTAGCTGTGTCTGTTGTTGTAGTATCTGTTGTGCTTCCACATCCGCAAAGAAGTGTTGCACCAAGAACTACAGCAAGTAACATGCTTGTAATCTTTTTCATAACTTCCTCCTTAAATCCGAATCCGTACGGATTCTTTGTATACAATTATACATATGTAACATCATATAAAATACATCATTATATTAAATAAGTCAAATTCAATCGTTTATAAATGAATAGACCGCTATATAGGGGAGTACCAGCATAAGTGCGTATGCATACCTTAGATCAGCGACAAGAGGTGTCGCCAAAAGAAGTGTCATGTTAAGCATAAAGGCCGGCAGATAAGGATAGAGCTTGTCTGCTCTCTTATTGCATATGCAGATTGCAGCAAATACAAGAAGCAGCCAGAAAAAGCCTCCCATGCAGTAGAAAGTACCGTATATAGGTATCATGCCGTACATTTTTGTCAGAAGCTCGTTTATCTTTATAAGGACAGGTCCTTCTATGACAGGACGCACGTACAGATCCATCTCATTTTCGGTTATTCCGAAATTAACGGTCTGCTGTGGATTCATGGGAGCCCAGTAGCCCATGGTCAGATCGATGTAAGCCTTTATATATGTAATAGGATGAGCGAGTCCCAAATCTGCCCATAACCTGAAAAACTCATTCTTGTGAGAATCAAAAAACTCCATGTCTCCGTCAACGACCCAGGCTGTCATCGTATCAGCCCCCTGCGTTGAATACCCTGCACGTATATAGTCAAGAGAGTTGATATTTTCAAGCCAGCTTATCTGTTCATCACTAATAGTTTCATTGTCGACGATGACTCTGCCTATCTGCTGTAGCGGAATGCACAGATTGAACACGTAATCATCCTTTTCTACGTTGCAGGCTCTCATAAGAGGTCCCCTGCAAAGCGATGATGCAATGATCACCACAAGAGCCATAATGATATAGCTCTTCAGTTTCTTTCTCATCGCAAACAGCCATATCACAACAGTTACGATAAACGCATAATATCCGTTATGTCTCAGGACACACATCAAAAATCCGCAGATGACAAAAAGGATGCTGTCCCTCAATGAATCTTTTGTATTATCACTGCCGCATCTTGTACATATGCGCACGATGGTAACGGTAAGCACAAGAACAGACATTGAAAATAACACATCCTTCCAGATGGTAACAGCATACATAAGGTTGTATGGAAGCAGTATAAAGGAAAGAAGAAGGATTATCCTTGTGCTTTTCTTTACACCGAATTCATACATGCACTCGATCACATATCCTATGCTTATGCCGACCATGATTATCTGAAAGAACGTATAGGTAAAAATACCGAAGTACATATCCTTCGATACTGAATATCCGATGTTGTAAAAAAGCTTGATCAGGGCGGTATGGATCCACGGATGGTGATTGACATATTCCTCGGTTCCTATAGCCTGTCTTAGCTGACTCAGGCTGTCGGGAGTCATCACTCCGGGATAGTTAAGAGCAAGAAATGGTATGCAGCATAAAAATACTATCACTGCATATGATAGAAATATCTTTAAGGAAAACGCGTTACGCGTCAGGTTTTTTTTTTCGCGAAAATTAACAACTGCTTTGGTTATAAAGATCTCAAGGAGCGCCTGAAACATGACAAACAGTCCGATCAAGCTGCATATCACGAAGGCAGCAATAAACAGCCTGTTTTCAAGGCCTCCGCTCAGATCATCAAATAACGCATATAAAATACTGAATAGTATTGCAAGGGAATATGATGCTATCTTTATCTTCCTGTCTGACTCTGTCATGCTGTCACGATATCCGAGAACGATAAAGCTTGAAGCAAATACGCACAACAAAAGAATATTGGTAGACTCAAGTCCGCCAATATTCATCCATGCGTATGCAACAAAAAAGCTGAGTATCAGATTCCTTATCTGTTTCATTTAAGTTCCTGTTCCAAATATGTCTTTATGGCATCATGCCAGTCGCAGAATGTATATCCGCCTACTGCCTTTAACATGCGGTTTTCCAGAACGGAATGAGCCGGTCTGTTTGCGGGTGCGCCGTACTCTTCAGTTGAGATACCTGTTACTTTTGTGGATTTGCCTGCAAGTCTGAATATCTCGCGTGCAAACTCTGCCCAGTCACAGCTTCCCTCGCATGTCGCATGATAAATTCCGTAGTTTCTTGTAAATAGGATGCTGTCTATGGCTTTAACAAGTTCCGCCGTGGATGTAGGCGTTCCGAACTGATCGTTAACTACTCTTACCTCGTCGTGATCTTCACTTAAGCGAAGCATTGTCCTTACGAAATTCTTTCCGTCGCCGTAGAGCCATGCTGTCCTGAAGATGAAGAATCTGTCGGCAAACATGGTAACCATCTTTTCAGCTTCGGCCTTTGTCTGACCGTATACGCTCTGAGGGCAGATCGGATCAGACTCATAGTATGGTGTCTGTTTTGTTCCGTCAAATACATAATCGGTAGATATATGTATCATCCTTGCACCCACAAGTTTTGATGCGATGGCAAGGTTTCTGGGACCTATAACGTTTACCTTGAAGGCTATATCCTGATTTGTCTCGCATGCATCAACGGCAGTATATGCTGCACAGTTGATTATCGCATACGGTTTTTCACTCTCAACAAGATCGGTCACATCCTTGATATTTGTTATATCAAGTTCTTCCACATCGGTATTTATGAGTTCAATACCGTTTCTGTCCTTGTAGAATCTGTTTATCTCTCTTCCGAGCTGTCCGTTGCAGCCCGTAACAAGTATCTTTTTCATCAGTTCTTCTCCCCGAGGTTAAGTCTGTTCATTGCAGAGAATATAGCTCTGACAGATGCTCTGGTGATATTTGAGCTTACGCCTACGCCGTAAGTAACTGCTCCGGTATTTGCATCGAGCAGATGGATGTATGCGGCAGCCTGTGAGTTAGAACCTGACTGCAGTGCATGCTCGGAGTAGTCAAGGATCTTGATATCGATATCAAGGCTGTCCTGAAGCGCTCTCTTGACAGCATCGATAGGTCCGTTACCGATACCCTCGGCGGTCTTTTCTTCTCCGTGATCTGTATATGTGAGCACGATCTTTGTATCAAAGTTGCTCTCTGTCTCGTCAGAAAGATCATCAACCTTAAGCTTTCTGAAATGAAGAGGCTCTTTTCTGTCAAGATATTCGAGCTTGAACTCTTCCATGATCTCATCGGGAGATACCTCTCCCTTCTTCTCCGAAAGGAGCTGGATGACCTTGGCAAACTCTTTATGCATTGCCTTGGGAAGCTTGAATCCGAAGTAGTTGTCCATGATAAATGCAACGCCACCCTTTCCTGACTGGCTGTTGATCCTGACAATGGGCTCGTACATTCTTCCTATATCCGAAGGATCGATGGGAAGATAAGGCACCTGCCATATCTGGCTGTTTCTTTCCTTCATCGCCTGAACGCCCTTGTTTATCGCATCCTGGTGAGAACCCGAAAATGCAGTAAATACCAGTTTGCCGGCATAAGGATGTCTGGGATGGATCGGTATCTTGCAGCATCTTTCATATATCTCGATTATCTCATTTACGTTTTCAATGTTGAGCTTGGGATCTATTCCCTGTGAGAACATGTTGTAGGCGATGTTGAGTATATCAACGTTACCTGTTCTCTCGCCGTTTCCAAACAGTGTACCCTCTACCCTGTCTGCACCTGCAAGCATCGCAAGCTCGGCACTGGCAACACCGCAGCCTCTGTCGTTGTGAGGATGGATGCTAAGTATAACGCAGTCACGCTTGTTGAGTCTCTTATCCATCCACTCGATACGGTCTGCATACACGTTAGGTGTTGTCATCTCAACCGTTGAAGGAAGATTGATGATTATGGGATTTTCCGGAGTCGGTCCCCATTCATCTATAACGGCATTGCATATCTCGAGTGCAAAGTCGTCCTCTGTTCCCGTATAGCTTTCGGGAGAATACTCAAGAAAGATATTTCCGTCAAAGTTCTTTGCTCTCTCCTTTACCATGCGTGTTCCGGCAAGAGCGATATCGATTATCTCCTTCTTGTCCTTATGGAAAACAACATCTCTCTGAAGTGTCGATGTTGAATTGTAAATATGAACTATAGTATTCTTGATGCCCTGGATAGATTCAAAAGTCTTGTCTATGAGTTCTTCCCTGCACTGAGTAAGCACCTGAACCTTGCAGTCATCGGGTATCATCCTTCTGTCTACGAGCTGGCGAAGGAAATCATATTCTATCTGGCTCGCTGACGGGAAGCCTATCTCTATCTCCCTGAATCCTAGCTTTAGCAGATACTCAAAGAACTCTATCTTCTCATCAACCTGCATAGGGTCGATTAGAGCCTGATTTCCGTCTCTCAGATCAACACTGCACCATACGGGTGCCTTTTCAATCTGCCTGTTCGGCCACTCTCTTTCCGGATAATCAATAACCGGAACTCTCTGATAACGCTTGTAATTCAACATGTCAACGCTCCTCCTGATAACTAATGTAAAAAAAGACGCCGTAATCATACGGCGCCGCAAATTTTTCTATTCTCCGAGTCCACTTTCGATAGCTGCTACCAGAGATTTTAAAGCATCTGCCTCATCTTCTCCGTCACACTTTATCTCTATCTCGTCTCCACACTTTACACATGCTCCCAAGACACTCAGAACACTCTTTGCATTCGCTGTACTATCACGAAATGTGAATGTGATCAATGATTTGTACTGCATTGCTTCCTTGCATAGTATACCTGCAGGTCTTAGGTGTAACCCCGTGGGATTCTTTATGACTACCTTTTGGGAAACCATACCTTGATACCTCCAAACTTTGTTGCTACTCCCTGTGTACATAATATCATCATTTCATTGTCTTTTCAATAAGCTTTGCAAGCTTTGAGGCTTCCTCTTCTATTACCTCTTTATCCTTGCCCTCGATCATTACTCTGACCTTGGGTTCGGTGCCTGAAGGACGTATCAGAACCCTGCCTTCTCCGGCAAATCTCTTCTCGAGCTTGTCTATCGCTTCCTTTATCTCAGGATACTCAAGATAACGATCCTTTAGAGCATTGCTCACCTTTGCATTGACCAGTGCCTGAGGAAGCACAGTCATTATCTTTGACAGCTCACTCAGCTTCTTTTTGCTCTCAACAATGACCTGCAAAAGATGAAGGGCACTTAGAAGACCGTCTCCGGTCGTATTCTCGTCAAGCAGTATGACATGTCCGGAATTCTCTCCGCCAAGACTTGCTTTGATCTCTTTCATACGCTCAAGAACATATCTGTCGCCGACCTTTGTTGTCTCTACCTTTATCCCGTTTTTCTTTGCCATTAGAATAAATCCGAGATTGGTCATGACAGTTACAACTATGGTGTTGTTCTTTAACTTACCCTTATCCTTTAGGTGATTTCCGACGATAGCCATTATCTGATCGCCGTCAACCATGTTTCCTTTTTCATCTACGGCAAGGAGTCTGTCCGCATCACCGTCAAAAGCAAGACCCACATCGGCCTTTTCCTTCTTTACCCTGCTTACAAGCTCCTCCATATGTGTTGAACCGCACTTGTCATTGATATTGGTCCCGTCGGGATCATTATGTATTGCAATGACATCGGCTCCTAGCTTCTTTAACGCAGTTACGGAAGTATAGTAAGATGCGCCCTCCGCACAGTCGGCAACTATCTTTAATCCTTTAAGATTTACGGGAACCGCTTTTATCGAATGCTCGATATATTCATCGGCTGCTCCCTCAAGATATCTTACACATCCTATATCTGTTCCTGTAGGGAATGTGATGCCCTTAAAGTCATCCTTTATAATAGCTTCCATCTTGTCTTCAAGTTCATCAGGAAGCTTGAATCCGTTTTTATCAAAAAACTTTATACCGTTAAACTCAACCGAATTGTGTGACGCCGAGATCACAACACCTGCATCTGCCTTATGCTTCTTTGTCAGATATGCTATAGCCGGTGTGGGAACGATCCCCGCATATAAAACATCGGCTCCCATGCTGCAGATACCTGCCATTAATGCATTTCCCAGCATATCTCCCGAAATTCTAGTGTCGCTTCCGACTATGATCACAGGCTTTTTCTTTCCTGTGAGCACGCATACACCTGCCTGTCCCAGCTTCATTGCAAGCATTGGTGTAAGCTCTTCGTTGGCAACGCCTCTTACACCGTCAGTACCAAATAATCTGGCCACCTTACTGTTCCTCCTCGTCTTCTTCCTCTTCCTCTCTTATCTGCGATATACGCAGTGAAAGAGTCGTTCTTGTTTCGGTATTCGAATCCGGAATTATGACTCCGTCGGGGAGGAACTTCTTGATATCTATCTCTTCTTCGATATTTCTTGTTGCGCCTGTTATATCAAGGGCATCGTTAATATCGATCTTTTGAATGTTTTTAAGCAGACTCTGCTTGCCGGCGATGTTTATATAGCTAATCGTGCTTGTCAGATTTCCGTCCACTTCATAGCCGTCGGCCGGTGTTCCAGTGTAGCCGTATTCGATCGGAACTCCCTTTATGAGCCAGATCGATGCCGTTGTCTGTACATCGCTGATGTTCTTGCTTATCCTCTTGTCGATTATCTCCTTGCCCTCATCATCATACAGATGTATGGGAAGCGAGATGTTTACATCGGAATTTGCATTGGTGATATCTATCTCGACCGATACGGTGTTAACAGTATTTACAACAGATTCCGGACCTGAGATCGATACGGCATTCTGTGCGGTGCTCGTTGAATTCAGAAGATAATTCTCTGCGGGAGTACCCTGTACATCCACACTGATCGGAAGCTGTCTGCGCTTGATATTCTCAACGCTCACACGCAGATAATCCTTGTCGGCCTTAAGATCATCCTCATCAACGCTGTTTTTGGTGCAGCTCAGTTCTATCGGAATATAGTTTCCTTCTGTGAGCTTGTCAACATCAGCTATGGCTGTAATGTTCTTGTCGGAAAGCTCGGAGAGCACGGATCTTGCCGCTCTTACGGTTACCCTGATGGTATCGGATCCCTCAAGGACCTCGACGTATTTATTGTTATCCGTAAGCTTGCTCAGATTAACCATCTGAACTGTTACCGTATATGTCTGCTGACCAACGGGATCGTTGATGTTGATGGCTATCAACCACAGCAGACTGGCTATAAGGACCGCAAGAATCTTGAGTCCGAGATTATTAGTCAGCTTTTTTGCCATTCTTCTGGTCCTTTACCTTTCTATGTTTTTTCTTTTTCTCATCCACGGGCTTATCCTGGATGGATGTCAGACGCTCCTCGACTTCCTCGGCAGTAAGACCTCTTTCAAGATTTCCCTTGTAAGCGATACTGATCTTGCCGGTCTCCTCGGATACGATGATCACCATTGCATCCGTCTCCTCAGACATGCCGACTCCGGCACGGTGTCTCGTGCCAAGTTCCTTGCTTAGCATCATGTTGTCTGAAAGCGGAAGATAACATGTAGCCGAAGAAATACGGTCTCCGTCTATGATAACTGCTCCGTCATGAAGCGGAGTGTTGTGTTCAAATATGTTTATTAGAAGCTGGCTTGTAACGATGGCATCAACACTTATGCCTGTTCTTTCAAATTCAGCCAGGTTGTCATTCTGCTTTACAACGATGAGCGCACCTGTCCTTACCTTGCCCATCTCGATGGATGCCTTTGCGATCTCCTTGATGGTCTTGTCAGAGAACAGACCGCCTTCCTCGCTGTCTCTGAAGATATCTCCGAAGAACTTCTTCTTTCCAAGCTCCTCTAAAGCTTTTCTAAGTTCCGGCTGCAAAACTACGATGATACCGGTTACGGCAATGGAAACGACGCTCTTAACGATCCAGAGAATTGTCTGCATCTCGAAGATATAGGCAATAAAAATGAATACCAAAATAACGACCACTCCCTTTAGGAGTGCCCATGCTCTGGTATTCCTTATCCAAACCATTATCTGATATACGAGAAAGGCAATTATGAGTATCTCGATGATGTCCGTCACATGAGCCGCAGGCACATGTAGATTATTGACATAATCGCCTAACCAATTCTGCAACTGTTCCATATAAACCAACCTATATAAAAGCTATAAAGCTATGTTGTCCGTCTTACGCCGTTTGCCGTTCTTACAGTTTTTGAAGAAGATGATGACGATGAATTTGATGAAGCGGGACGTCTTCTCTTTTCTGAACCAAACTTCGGAACCGCCTTTACGTAGTAATAATACTCTTCATCCTCAAACTGAAGATTCTCAGTCTGTCTGTAGTCAAGTCCGTGTGCAAAGAACTCGATCACGAATCCAAGAAGGGCTGCAAAGATCGTACCGAACATGATACCCGCCATCGAGTAGTCAAGATGCATTCCCAAAAGGCAGACTGTAAGGAGTACTATGTTTATTATCGCACCTGCAACGATAGCAACCTTCCAGCTGTGATCAAATGACATGCGTCTTATCACATATACAAGGATCAGCACTACCGAGAAACAGATAACCATGCATATCATGGATTTGTTTCCTATCATGCTGTCTATTATCGCTCTGAGTCTTGTTACCATGTTCTCGCTGGCAACTTCGGCTAACATATCCTTATTTGCATCAACATAATTGATGAGATATGAAAGGATAACTCCGAAAGCTACCGAAACTACGGAAAAAGGCGTACCCAAAAGTCCCATTGCTATAGGCATAAGATACGGTATCTTGAATACAAACAAAATCGGCATGAGCAAGACTACCAGTGCTTCCTTTGGTGCGAATCTTAAATACAGTATATACATCAGAAGCAGCAGGACTGCAGCCACTATTGCCGTTTCAAGACTGAGTGCGTAAAAATGTAACATCACGAACAGCCCCGCGAGCAGTGATGTGAATACCATTGGCATGAACGAACAGAAAAGCGCTGCCATTAGCACTACCGCTCCGTCGGATATCTTTGCCATGTATCCCATCTTCACGTTTATCACGGTAAGTATTATCAATGCGAGCAAAAATTTTAGCATCGGATTGATGTAAATCGCATATTTTGAATATATTCTGCTGAAACTCTTTTTTAGTGTGATCAAACTGGACATATTATATTATCTCTCTTGCTCCTCGCCGTAGTATTTCCTGCTCAACTTGTCCATAACGGATATGTATGAGTTGAGACTCTTTTTTGCCTTGGAAAACTTATATACCGACCATATATATGTCGGAATGAGATACAGTGCCATTAAAATGACATAGGTCTTTCCAAGATGATTTATATATCCCACGAGGTCTATATCATATATACCCTCGAGAAATGACTCGAAATTGATAAATGCCATCAATCCCACGACTATGGCAAATGCCAGTGTTCCGTATACAAATGATTTCAACAGCTGCATGAATATATAGTCTGTTCTGAAATACTGTCCTATCGGAAGGTATTTCTTTCCGGTGCCTTCCTCATATGCAGCCAGTCTGGTCATTACCCTGACCTTAGTTTCGTCTACCATTTACGTTTCCTCAAAAGTCTTATGCTACTGCTCCAAGAATCTCATCTTTGCACTTGACTTGCCTGACGGAGTATTTCCGTCATCCTTCTTCTTTGTCGGATCTATACCGAATGCCCTGTTAAGGCCGTTTGTCAGTTTTGTCCTGCAGGCGTCGCAGTATCTTCCTGATCTAATCATCGCACCGCAGCTCTCGCAGTTAAGTCCGACCATTGAATCCTCGGAAAACTGCAGTCTGTCTTCTCTTATCCACTGTCTTATCTGCTGCGGATCAACGTCACATGCCTCAGCAACTTCATTTATGTCACAGTTTCTGTTCTCATCGATATATTTTTTTACGACCTGAAATTCCTGCTCTATCTCTTCTTTGCAGTTTGGACATATAGCCGGTCCTGTTATGTAGTTAAACAGTCTTTTACATCTTCTGCATGTTCTTACATCCATATGTCGCACCTCCGACGATCAGTTTCACCTTTGACCAATGTATATTCAGTAATGAGCATAATATCACTAACTATACATACCTTTCTAAATTTTACATCATTTCGGGCAAGTTTAAAAGCTTTTTTGCGTTTTTTGCCATGATACGATTAGGGACTCATAATCTCTTTTATCCTCATATACAGTCCCGTATATCTTTTTTTCTCGCTCTCGTTTCTTATCATGGTATTTACTGTATCCGAACTGCCCAGGATCATAACGCATCTTTTGGCCCTGGTAACGCCCGTATAGAGCAGATTTCTTGTCAAAAGAGGTCTCGGACCTCCCAAAAGCGGCATGATAACAGCCGGATATTCGCTTCCCTGAGCCTTGTGAATGGTAATGGCGTAGGCAAGTTCGAGTTCATCCAGCCCGTCGTATCCGTATCTTACCCGTCTCTTCTCATCGTATTCGACGCAAATAGTGCTGTCATCTATCTCGACAATTGTTCCGACATCACCGTTAAAGACTCCGCTTCCGCTGTCTATGACGATCCTGTTCTTTCCGAGTATCTCCCATTCCAGAGAATAGTTGTTCTTTGTCTGCATGACCTTGTCGCCTTCTCTGAAGATGTTGTCGCCGTATTCTTTCTCCTTTTTCTGCTTGTCAGGCGGATTTATGTATTTCTGTAATATCCTGTTTAATGCCTCAACACCCAGCGGACCTATATGAGTCGGTGTAAGGACCTGTATCTGTGAAGGCGCGGCATCCACGTATCCCGGAAGTTTCTCGGTTATTAGCTGTATCATATGTTTATATATGACATTGGCATCATTTCGCTCAAGAAACAGAAAATCCTTGCTGTTGGTATCAAGAGCGATATTTTCTCCCCTGTTTATCTTATGCGCATTGACTACTATATCCGACATCTCGGCCTGTCTGAAGATATGATCTAAAATCACTGTCGGATAGCATTTTGACGAGATCAGATCATACAAAACCTGACCCGGTCCGACACTCGGAAGCTGGTTGACATCTCCGACGAGTATCAGTCTGGCTCCGAGAGGTATTGCCTTAAGCAGGGCATTGAACAGCTGGATATCTATCATCGACATCTCATCTATGATAAAGACATCCGCTTCAAGCGGGTTATCTGCATTTCTTTCAAAATACACGCTTCTTCCCGTTTCCGAAATGGCTCCGTTTAGCTCCAACATCCTGTGGACTGTCCTGGCTTCATAGCCGGTGGCTTCGGTCATTCGCTTTGCAGCTCTTCCTGTCGGGGCTGCGAGCATTACATCCAGGCCCTCCTTCTCGATACAGTGGATGATCGCATTTATTGTTGTCGTCTTTCCGGTTCCCGGGCCTCCGGTTATTATCATTATCCCGGACTGCATGGCAAGCCTTACTGCTTTTCTTTGCATCTCATCGAGCGTAAGCCCCAGTTCCTTTTCGACGCGTTCAATCCTTTTATCCGACACGATCTGGTCCATATCATCATGGCTGTCTGACAGGTCCTTAAGCATAGATGCGACCGAAAGCTCCTGATGATACATATAGGATGTATAGCAGTTTGTCATTCCGTATTCGTTTTTTATTATTATCTTCTTGTCAACGGTAAGGTTCGGATACTGTGCTTCTATGGCTTCAGTATCTACTCCCAAAAGTTCTTTTGCTCTGGACGTAAGATCCTCCATGGGAAGATATGTGTGTCCCTCGCTCATAGCCTGTGTCAGGACATAAACGATACCGCTCTGTATCCTGTACTCGGAATCAACCTTTATTCCAGCCTTCTTTGCGATCTCGTCAGCCTTCTTGAAACCGATCCCGTCAACCTCGTCTATTATCTTGTACGGATTATCTCTTATAATGCCGTATATCATGTCTCCGAATGCATCATATATCTTTATCGACATGGTCTGGCTTATACCGTATTGCGACAAAAAAATAAGAGCATCCTGCTGTTCTTTCTTTCCGACCACCTGCTCACAGATCGATTGTGCTATCCTCTCGCTTATGCCTTTTATATTTATAAGTCTCTGCGGTTCCTGTTCTATTACCCTGAAGGTATCCTCTCCGAATTCGTTTACTATTCTTTTAGCCATCTTGGGTCCGACACCCTTGATGATACCCGAGGAAAGATATCTCTCTATGCCCATGACCCCGGTCGGGAGTATGGCTTTAATCGATTCGAGCTTTAGCTGCTGTCCGTATACGGGATGTATCACATACTCGCCGCTTACCTCTACCATTTCGCCTTCATCATAGCCTGACAGAGTACCCACGCATATCACATCGTCATATTCAGTTGTAAGTTCCATTACACCATATCCGTTTGTTTCGTTTCTGTACAGGAAATGGTCTATAACTCCGGTCA
>JAEEUS010000113.1 GCA_016290615.1 Lachnospiraceae bacterium
ACGTTCTGGAGTACTTCATGTCAGCTCACGGAGCTCGTAAAGGTCTTTCCGATACAGCGCTTCGTACAGCCGATTCAGGATACCTTACACGTCGAATGGTTGACGTTTCACAGGAACTTATCATCAGAGAAGTTGACTGCTGTGAGGGTAAGGAAGTAATCCCCGGAATGACTGTTAAGGCATTCATGGATGGCAAGGAGACAATCGAGCCACTTAAGGACAGAATCACAGGAAGATATGCCTGCGACACCATTAAGGACAAGGACGGAAATGTGATCGTTAAGAAGAATCACATGATCACACCTTCCCGTGCAGCTAAGATCCTTTCAGTAGGAGTTAACTCCAAGGGACAGCCTGTTGAGGCAGTTAAGATCCGTACAATCCTTACCTGCCGTTCACACAACGGTATCTGTGCTAAGTGCTACGGTGCTAACATGGCAACCGGAGAGGCAGTACAGGTCGGTGAGGCAGTTGGTATCATCGCAGCTCAGTCAATCGGTGAGCCCGGTACACAGCTTACCATGAGAACATTCCATACCGGTGGTGTTGCCGGTGACGATATCACTCAGGGTCTTCCCAGAGTTGAGGAACTGTTCGAGGCACGTAAGCCCAAGGGACTTGCAATCATCGCAGAATTCGGCGGAACCGCTGCGATCAAGGATACAAAGAAAAAGCGTGAGATCATCATCACAAACGATGAGACAGGCGAGACAAAGACATATCTCATTCCTTACGGCTCACGTATAAAGATAATGGACGGCGCCGTTTTGGAGGCTGGTGACGAGCTTACAGAAGGTTCTGTAAATCCTCATGATCTTCTTAAGATCAAGGGTATCAGAGCTGCTCAGGACTACATGCTCCGTGAAGTACAGCGTGTATACAGACTCCAGGGTGTTGATATCGCCGACAAGCATATCGAGGTCATCGTTCGTCAGATGCTCAAGAAGGTAAGAGTTGAAGAAAACGGTGATGCAGATTTCCTTCCCGGAACACTCGTAGATGTTCTTGAGTTTGAGGAGATCAACGAAAAGCTCAAGGCTGAAGGCAAGGAAGAGGCAGTAGGTACACAGATAATGCTCGGTATCACAAAGGCTGCTCTTGCTACCAACTCATTCCTTTCAGCAGCATCATTCCAGGAGACCACAAAGGTTCTTACAGAAGCTGCTATCAAGGGCAAGGTTGACCCGCTCATCGGTCTTAAGGAAAACGTTATCATCGGTAAGCTCATTCCGGCAGGTACCGGCATGAAGCGCTACAGAGATGTAAGACTTTCAACTGATGACAGGATTGCTGCAGCGGTTGAGGCTAAGAAGGCACTCGAGGCTGCCATAGAGCAGAGCGAGGCGATGGACATCGACGAGGATATCGATGATGTTATCGATGAGGAATTAGAGGTTACTGAAACCGAAGAAGTATAAGTAAAATAAATACAGCTCCTGTTCGAAAGAACGGGGGCTGTTATTGTTTGCAAAAATGATTATTTCATCACATTTATTGAAAAATCAAGTTTCGGCTCTGAAGTATGAATGAGCTTCCATGCGGTTATGCTGTAGAATACGTCGTTATCGGACGTAGGATAGTTGGGTGTAACCTTTACTTCGAGTCCCTGATACTCGGTTACCGGGATTATCATCTCAAGATCAAGATCCTCGCATGCCTTAATGTAGGAAGCCTCATCTGTAGAGGTCTTATATATATCTATCAGTTTCTTATCAAGATCAGCCAGCTTTTCATATGCTTCATTGCACGCTTCATAGTATGAAACGTTCTTTTCTACCGTCTTATCTGTGAGCTTTTTGTCTGAAAGAGCAGAAGACAGTGAAAGCACCGCAAAGGAAACAAGACTCAGTACGACGAAGATAAGCAGAAGAGATGATGTTCCAAGGTTTAGGTTTACATGATTTGTCTTACCTGACATCCTTAAGCTTCCTCCTTTCGTATTTTAGAAGATCCTGTTCGAGAAATACTGAATTCTTGCCAGGATCCGTGATAGTGATATGGACCCTGAAATACCCGTCAGAATAGTCGGTCTTGGCACTTACGCAGTAGGAAGCGCTTGAGCGTTCACAGACTCTGAGGGTATCGTCATAGTAAAGTGTCGAATCATTCATGACAAAGTCAGACCTGTAGAAGGTCTCGCTGTAGTTTGTCAAAAGAACGGAAGCATGAGCGGTGTTCTCGCTGAGCACGTTGGTGTTATGGGCGCCAACAAACAGAGAGAGGCATACCGCTCCCGTGATCGCAAAAAACAGCAATGCGATGAGTAATTCCATTAAAAACAGTCCTGCTTTAGATTTCTGCATATTTTCCTGTCATTCCTTAACCGAGTCATCACACTTGGATGTGATATTGACTGTCATTGTCGAATCATACATATCCGTGATCGTATATGTATAGAGTCCGTTATCTATAACACTTATATCAAACGAATTGATCGGAAGAAGCTTCTTGCCGGCCTTGGGGCTTAGCTTGCTCTCTGACTTTGCATAGAGCTCCTTTAGATATCCGTCATCCATGTAGATATACGTGTAATACTGAACATCATTGTAGTAACTGGTTATCCTGAAAGCATCAGACGAACCGAAGAAAGAAAGCTCTATGGCTCCCGAGTCGTCGTTTTGTCTTAGCTTTTCGTTTATATATGCAACCGAAGTCGAGATGTTAAAGTGCTCCTCGTAGTTGTTGATCGTCTTCTGATAGATATTTGCTCCGAATGCGATAAGAAGCATCGAGCAGATGGCAAATACCGCAAACAAAGTAAGAACAAAGAGGGTATCGACGATATGTCTGTTTTCGATATGTCTTCTCATCGCTTCTCCCCCTTCTTTATGATCGTATAGTTGGGGTATATGTTGTTGCCCACAGGCTGATAGTCCACTATGTAGGCAGACTTGTCATAGGTAAGGCCGTAATGCTCCTCCATGTATTCAAGCGACGGAGGATAAAAGCCCTCAAGAGCATAGCAGTGCATGATGTCTCGCTCCATGGCACTGTTTAGGGCCTGTTCCTGGCGGTCGCCGTTACCGCTGCCCATGATGGTAACACCCATCAGAAAGATCAGCATGAAGAGTGCAAACACCGCGATGGCTACATATATTGACTTGAATTTGAATCTCTTTTTCTTGTTAAAACGACTCATTTTCTATCCTTATTATTTGCCAAACTTATCAGCCGAGACCTGACATGATACCCATAAGAGGAAGTATTACCGAAAGCAGGATAAGACCTACAACGAATGAAAGCGATATAACGAGCGTGGGCTCGATGATGCTTATGAAGTTGTTAAGTCTTCTGTCCGTATCCTCTTCATAATAGGTAGCGATCTTATCAAGAACTATATCAACGTTACCGGATTTAACACCGACAAATATCATCCTTGAATAAAGATGATTGAAGATCTCCGCAAGATTTAAAGCTTCAGAGAAGTTGTTTCCGTCAACGATGAAAGCCTTAAGCTTTTCTATCTGTTCACGAACTCCCTTGTGCTCTACAAGTTCATCGACCAGATCGATGGCTGTATATATCTTCATACCGCTGGCAAGAGTAAGTGACATTCCTCTTGCAAAGCGTCCGTATGCTATGTCACGCTGGAAAGCCTTTGTAGGCGGGAAGATCATAAGGAATCTGTTCCAGATCTTCTTTCCTTCGCTTGTCTTCATCATTATAAATACAAGAACGAATATACCGGCAAGGGCTATGACGAACGAGAACGAATATCTCTGAATGCTCTGACCTACACCTAAGAGAGTGGCGGCAAAACCGCTCATCTGGGTACCGAGCTGTCCGAATACCTGATCAAACAGAGGAAGGACCTTTGTTACGAGGATTATGATTATGAGAAGCATCATTATTATCATGACTACGGGATAGGTAACGGCACTTCTTAGATTCTCCGAGATATACTCCTCATGCTCGTAGTAATGGCAAAGCGCTACAAGTACATCATCGAGCTGACCGGTCTCTTCACCGAGTGCTATCATGTTTATTACATAGTTGGGGAAGTATTCGCTGCTCTTTACGCAGGTCGAAAAGGGTTCACCCAGTCTGCTGTATTTAAGGAGCTCTTCAAGCACCGCTCTTGTTGCCTCATCCTTGGTATCAGTAAGCATCAGTTCAAGTCCGTCCTTTGGCGTGATGCCCGCCTTGATGATCATGGCCATCTGATCACAGAATGAAGCGATCTCCTGTTTGCTTAACTGTTTTTTTGATCTGTCCTTTTTCATAATCGTTCTTCCACTCTTCTTTTTAAGCTAATACATAAACTTTACAACATAATTATCGCCTTCGCCGATGAATGTCTTTAGCTTGTCCTCAGACATATTTGCGGCAAAGGTGGGATCCATAAGCTCCCAGTTCTTTCCGTCAAACTTTATTATACCATTTACCCAGCCTACATCCTTT
>JAEEUS010000114.1 GCA_016290615.1 Lachnospiraceae bacterium
AAGGTGATCTGCCCAGTCTTTTGCCTCTTTGACCTTGTCATAAGGATTCTCGGGAAATATCCTCGTAGGTGCGATCTCCAGTCCCTCTATCCCGTTAGAGTTCATCCATTTGTACATGAACTCATCATCTTCTTTTTTCCATCCTATGTTTGATGCCGATATTTTCATATATTGCTCACAAACTCTTTTATCTCGCTTAATACTTTGTTCTTGTCATAGAAGTATCCGCCATATCCGCCAAAAATCTCGGCATGTATCGATCTGTAATCATAAACGGGCGGATTATTTGATATCTCGTTTATAAATACCTCTCCATTTGTCAGTTCAGAATAGACTTCAGAGACTGATACCGGTTGTGTTGCTATGTTCAAAAGCCTGATGTCCTTATCAATAGCCGTAAATATGTCACTCATCAGCCTTTCAAGGTTATAAAACTGGAATATCCCTCTTGAATCAGTAAAGTTAAGAGCACTGAATCCAGCCTTTTTAAACTCATCTTTAAGACTGGCATCATCTGATACTTTGCATTTATAGAAACCGTTATCCATTTTCTCATATGATGCTTTTATCTTTTCGCTCATTTGGCTAAGTTCAAGATACTTAGCTTCCTTAAGCATTGAAGGAATGACATGTATATAGTCGTATATGAAATTCTTTTTAAGTCCTTTTCCAAACAGCCCGGGCAGTCTCACTATCAGGGCATCTGGATACTCACTTCTTACAAGCTGCTCAAGTTTATATCTGTTAAGTCCGTAGGCAGCCAATCCGTCTGTATCTATCTTAGTATCTTCATTCACACCGACAGGATCTTTATAAACATCTACAGTCGATATCAGAACAAGTATCCCTGGATCTATCTTCTTTATCTGCTCAAATGCTTCTTCTATGTTCTTAAGATCAGCCTGGGGGTCATTGTTTGCTAAAAACTTTTCTGCCCTGAGTCCCGCATAAACAAGTAGATCAGGCTTCTTTCCAAAGGCATCTTCTCTGTTCTTTGTATTTATCCTGTATGTAAAATCATATTTATCACTAAGATTTGATCCTACAAACCCGGTATATCCCACTAGCATTGAAGTGTTGTATTTCATAACTTCTCCACACTTTCAAACATGTATCTCTGCTTTTTAAAATTTAGTTCTAATAGCAGAGAAAGATACTTAATTATTATAGTCAATATAATAAACAACCCAAAGAATGCAAAACTTAAGAATAACATCGTGGTCGTCCAGCCTTCTATTGCAATATCCTTGCTATACATGATCAGAGTATAGATCGCACTGAATACCATGACAAATGCCATAACACTCGAAAGGATGAATGCCGCCTTATATCCGACCTGTGTAAACAGTATCAGAGAATCAACAGCCAGTTCCCTTCTCTCTTTCTTTTCTATGTCATTATGCTTATAATCACTGTTTCTTACAGGTGTATATGAAATATTCTTTAACTTAAGACCGCAGCTTGAATACAGAGCTTTCCTGTATGGGATGGCCCTGTTTAATGACTGTATCCTGTTTATAGCTCTTCTTGAGAGTATCCTGAAATTATCACTTTCCAGTTTGTATTCCGTATTTGAATATTTGTTAAAGAGTCTGTAGAACGTATTTGAACCGGCACTGTTCTTCTTCTCGTCAGAACAGTTTACTATATCACACTCTTTAAGACAGGTGTTATATACGATATCAAGCTGTTCCTTGGGAAAGTTGAAATCACATTCATCAAACTCAAACACAAAATCGCCTATGGCCATATCCCTTCCGGCATTCATGCTCTTTTCCATGCCCTGTCTGCCGCTCATATGAAGTATGGTCATCATGATGTCGCTGTTACTTTTTTTGTATTCACGGATCGCTTCCTGATATTCATCACTAGAATCATCATCCACAAATATCAGTTCAGACTTAACAAATCTTTCTGTCATATAGGAAGAAAGATTCTCAATAAATGCCTTCAGTCCATCGAGAGAATCTGCAGTATTCATGTATATAACTGCAGATATAAAGTTTTTATCAAGATTTTCCTTATTGTTCATTCATCTTATCCTCAGCGTTTAATAAGAATATCATCCAGATCGTATACTGTATTGATCTTGCCCGACAGAACGCTTACAAACGTCGGCGTGTCACTATATGTCTTTATAACAGTCGGTCTTGAATCATCGACTTCGGTTGTCTTAAGGATCGGTTTCATCGAAAACAGAGACTGCTTGTACCTAAATCCATATTCTTCCTTTAGATACTTTCTTGCCAGAGAAGACATATACGGCCAAGCGCTCTCAGGTTTTGCAGGGCATTCATTGCAGTTTCCCAGCCTGTCGCTTTCACAGTATCCCTCTGATCTTTCCTGGCATTTAAATATCGGCTTCTCATCATAGCTCGTATCATGCGGAGTGAATGTAACACTTGTAAGAGAATGAAGTCCTGTTTTTCCAAACGGCATGATCGAAAAAAACGGTCCGTCCATAACAGTGATCCCGACATCCTTTAACTCACTAGACGTCTCGCACAATATTATCTCGCAGAGCTCATATTTTATGGGAAACAGCTGCGGGCGATAAGTATTGCCTGTCATCTCATCACATATCAGAGACAGTATCTGATTTGTTGACGCATATGTAGCGTTTAAAACAAAATCGGAAATGTATATATCGCCGTTAGCAAGTCGTATCTCATAACAATCTTCTTTTTTTGTGATCGTCTCTATCCTTGCATTACAATTCATCCAGACATTGTTGCAATGACCGATCTCTCTTAAAAAGTATTCCTTAAGAAGCATCGCATCATATGTATCTTCTCTTGTCCTAAATGCTCCGTCACAGTATCCTGCATTGAAGTATATGCCTGCATCAGTCTGCTCACACAATATCCCAGCAGCATCACAGAATTTCTTAAACTCATTGGCATTGGTCCAAGAAAACTGCTTTGATGTCGCATATATCTGATCAAAAGTATCATGAATACAAAAGCCGTAATCATCATGAAATCTCTCATAATATCCCGCACTCTTTATTGCAGTGGAAAGAGATCTCGGATAATGATAGCCCATATGCACCCTTGCCTGATTGATATATGTCGCCCTCATAAAAGGCTTAGGATCGCATTCTATTATTGCTACGCTCTCACCCTGCTTTGCGCAGAAAAGCGCTGCATATAATCCGTACAGGCCGGCTCCGATTATTATCCTGTCAACAGTAACCTTGCTCATATCTATCACTCATTAGTCTTTATATTTTCAACAGCAAAAAACATAGGTATCGCACACCACAAAACAAGTACATATCTTACCAGAACAGTAGGTCCCAGCAATACAGTTGCCCACAACAATATCATTGGCATGAATGCTGCAACCATCATCCATCTTTTGTCCCTCGTAAGTCCAAATAATGACCAGGCAAACAGATAAAATACAAATCCGGGGGCAAACAGCATACTCAAAACCGGTATCTTTTGCTGGAACAGTTCAAGAGAGATATTCCTGTAAAATCTCTCTAAGAGTGGAAATAAGCTGTGTCTTTCACCCGGTGGTTCCGTTTCAAATCCGAAATACGAACTGTCCTTATACTTGAATGTATACATCTGATTTCCACCGTATACATTTATTATCATGTCCGGATACCAATATCCGTAGCAGTTAACAAGCCACGCATTCAGAAATATATTAGGCTTCCTTAATCCGATATCAAGCCACAGTTTCTGATATTTATGAGGATTTCTTGAATATGCTCTGTTATCAAATCCGGATTTCAATATATCAGATATCCGAGGATTGTATGTTTTAAGATAATCCTCTGGCAATATCTCGTAAAGAGTACTCTTTTCATCTTCAGAAAATGTTTCCGAAGAATATTTATATGCTCTTGCCAGCTGTTGGATCGGTACCGTAAGCTTTTCCTGATACTCATCATCAGTGGCATGAGTCATTATCTTCAAGCACTTATTTATACCCGCAAACAGAACAAATGATAGTAGCATCAAGATGATCAACTTGCTCAGTTGCTTTTTGTCATTTTTCCCAAATATCCCTATAAGTGCGATAACCGGTATTGCAACCGCATAAGCATAGATCCCGTTGTTTCTTAAGAGCATCATTATAACTGATGAAGCAACAAACAGTAGCATCTTTTTATCAAAGAAGGTCTTTGTGCTAAGCGAATACTCAACCAGTAAAATAATCACCATCAAAAACGCTGCGGAAAACAGCGTATCTTTTGCAGAACATACGGCATACATGGGAAATATCGGAAACAGACCAAAAAACAATATAGAGATCAGCTGATATTTCTTATTCATTCCTCTCATCCCAAGCCAGTGGATAAGATATGCCAGTACTGCAGAAAAAGCAGTCATCTGAAACA